>CAZFDX010000573.1:0-9612 GCA_964518325.1 uncultured Alcaligenaceae bacterium
GCAACGACGGGGGTGCTTCGGATGGTTTGGCCAATCTCGATTTTCTCGATGAGATATTTGGCAGCGACCTTCTTTTGAATATCCCCCTTGATCTTGGCTTGGGCAGCTTTTTCGCCGGCCTTTTTCGCTGCGACATCATCCATACCATCGGCTTTGGCCTTTTTCTCAGCAGCGATACCGGCTTTGGAGCCTTCTTCCACTTCGTCGAGGACCTCGGGCTTTGGATCGTGCTTAAAGATGAACAGATCGCCATCTTCATTGCCGATGAGCACCTTACCATCGACGTAATAAGCCGACCCCCAGATGGCGCTCTTTAGATCATATTGCCAGTATTTTTTGCCTGTTTTGGCATCGAGGCAATGGAGGTAGCCGGCCAATTCCGAGATGTAGACAACATCATCGACGATGCAGGCAGTGGACATCGTTCGGCCAAAGACGTAATCCCGACGGGCAAAAGGACGGGTTTCATTACCGCCATAATGCCAAACGACGGCACTATTCGGATTGGGTTTGGTCTTGGGGGGATCCACCGAGTCATCGGTCACTAAATCGGGAGAAACGTCTCCCTCTTTCGTTGGATCGATGCACCAGAAGTGACCGATTCCCTCGAAGTGTTCGGGGTCTTGGCCGGTTCCGATGTAGACCTTGTCGTTATAGACAACGGGGGTGCCAATAAAGTCGGACTTGGTACCTTTGCCCCCGAGTTCGTATTTGGCATCTTTGGGGTTGGCGTCAAATTTCCAAATGAGTTTTCCGGTTTCGGGTTCGAGGCTATAAAGCCAACCATCGCCTCCAGGGAAAATGACTTGAGGCTTGCCCTTAATGACGGCATAGGCAGGGTTGGCCCATTGGCCGTGCATGATGATTTTGCCCGGAAGGTTGCTTTGCCACTTCACCTTACCGGTTTTTTTATCCACGGCAATGAAGCTCGGGGCTTCGGGGAAGGGAATGTTAATATGGTTTTCATCCACACCGTTGGCGGTCACGACAAAGATGAGGTCACCCACAATTAACGGTGAGGCAGCCGTCATATTGTGGGGGAAGACCTTGAGTTCTTTCATCATGTCCAAACGCCAAATCACATCGGCATCGGTTTTGGTGGCGTATTTTTCCTTATCGAAGCCCTGATTTCCGTTGGCCATGCCAAAATAATCGAGGCAGACTAGCTCGCAACGGTTGGTCGTGTAGTAAATGCGATCGTCTTCGCAAGCGGCCATGGAACAGACCCCTTCTTTGGGCCAATCGTTGACCTGTCCGCTTTCGAGTTTGTCGCTGACGGCTTGCCATAGGAACGAGCCATCCTTCTCGGAGAAGCACATCAAAATGCCCTTATCGAGAGCGGGGCCGGTCTGTTCTCCGGGAGCGGGCTTTCCGAAATCGCGGGGATTGCGGGGAAAATCGTTGTTGGTACCGACGTAAATTTGCCCCCGAGCAATCGACGGACCACCATAGGCTCGGCTCCCGAGAGCGGCCTTCCACTTCAGGTCTTTCTCCATATCAAACGGAAGGGTCAAACCTTTATCGATGAGGTTGACCATATTCCGGCTTGGCCCCCCCCCGAAGGTGACCAAATCGGATTTACCTGCTGGGGGCAGGGTGAGTTTTGGCTCTTCTTTTTGTTGGGCTTGGAGCACGGGCTGGTTCTGAATCAGCACCGGAATATCTTGGAAGAGATGGTAAACTCCCCAAGCGGCGACTCCGAGAACGGGAATCGCTAGCACCTTGCCCAACCTTTGTATTTTTGACATATCAACATCCTTACAAGTTTGAGGTTTCACTTCGGGTTATTTCTTATTGTTGGGGCTAATTTTCACACTGCGGAAATGAATCTCCGAGCCGGGATTTTCCGGTTCGGCGTTGGTAATGTAGCTATACAGACCGGCGGACCCGTTCAGGTTGGGGCTGGGGTCTTTGAATTCGATATTCCATTTGGCCGGTTCTTCTTTTCCGCTTTCCCAAACCTTGCAACGAATCACGGTCTCGTTCCCTTCGGAGGTGACCGTCATCTTCAGGCGATACCACACGTCGGATTTCCAAGTGTAGGGGATAGCAACATTGATTCGAGGAAGTGCCTCCCAAGAAATCAGACGGGCTTCACGATCCCCTTTCTCGTCGGTTTTCCCATCGAGATAGAAAACGTATCGATTGGCAACAATGCCGGCATCGGGGAGTTTTTCTTTCTTTTCGACCCCTTTGAGTTCGGCCTCAATGGTGTACTCGTTCGTTTCGGGCATGGTGATGTAGGCAATGGCGCGAGCAATGGGGGGACGGGGATCATCATTTTTCTTGAACAGGACCTTTTCGCCGCCGATTTCGCGGACCCCATATTTCAATTGAGCATTGACCCAACCGGCAGGGACCGCCCCTTCAGGGACCATCTTAAAGTCTTGAGAATAAGAGGTACTTGGCGCCACACGAACGCGGGCCGTTCCGACGACATCCCCCATCTTGAAGTTCACATACCCTTGTTGCGCAGGCTTCGAGCTGAGCGAAAGGACTCCCGTATCGCTAATGGTGCCATCGAGCGGAGGAGGCGGTTGTTTGGCCCCTTTGGGGAGTGGCGGAGTCGGCAGACTCCATTCCCCTTTCAGGGCCGGCATGGGGATTAACGCTCCGGCTGCATTGTAGGCTCGGACTTCAAACGTGATTTTCTCACCCGGTTTGGCAACCACGTCGGCGGGGAAAAGTTGAAGCTGGGCAATGGGATCATCGGGTTTGGCCGGAGGATCGAGCAGCGGTTTCGGCTCGGGGGTCGATTTAGTTCCTTTGGGTTCCTTGCTTTCAAGATTGGCGATGCAATAGACCTCATCGCGGGTGGCAAGGTAAACGCGGCCATCGGCCACACTGGGGGTACAGTTCACTTCCACGAAGCCGACGGCACCGGGTTTATTTTTGAAGGTGATGGTGTGGGTTTCGGATTCGTCCGGTTCTTGTTTCCCGTTCAATTTGATGATGTGAAACTTGTAATTGGTTTCACTAAGGTAGATTTTGCCATCGGCAATTAAGGGGGCCCCGCGAGAGACGGTCCCGTAGTTGTATTTCCAAAGTTGTTTACCGGTTTTGCCATCGAAGCAGTAGAGCTTGGCGGCATCGTCCGGAACGTAAAGCAAACCATCGGCGAAAGCTAACGAGGCCAGCCCGAAGCGAATCCCTTTTCGGAAATCCCAAACGAGGTCGGGTTTTCCATCGCGAATTGTCCCCGCATCGAGGCAAACGACGCGGCCAATCCCCGCGCCGCTTTCGGGGTTTTCTTCTCCGTGCGAGATGTAAACATAATTCCCATTCACTACGGGTGAGGGGTTAATAACCCCCGTGGCAATGGTGTAGCTCCAGACCCGTTTTCCGGTCCGAACTTGGAAGGCGTGAACACCACCATCGGCCCCTCCCGTGATCATCAACCGTTCCCCTTTGATGACCGCGACCACAGGGTTCGAGTAATAGGTTCCGCGAAGGATACCCGGCGCTTCGGCCCACCAAACCACCTTTCCGGTTTTGGAATCGAAGGCTACCCAGCGGTTGGCACCGACTCCCAGATTACCCCAACTGGCTTGCACGATCCCGACAATGACAAGGCCCGAATCGAAAATCGGACCGCCGCCGATCCGGCCACCATAACCGGTCACGCGGCCATATTCCTCGGTCAACGAATGTTCCCAAACCGTGTCACCGGTATCGGCCTGAAAAGCCACAAATTGACCACCGGTTAAATGGGCAAAGACCAATTTATTTTCGGGATCGGCGGCGAGAGGAGACCAACCCAACCGGTTCATCACAATATCGGTATGGAAGACGTTGAATTTGCGGGTCCACAGGGTTTTCCCTGTTTTGGCATCCAGACAAACCACTTGTTCGCCCATGATCAGACGCTGGGCCGGTGTCGGAGGTTTCGGCGTATCGTTCAGAGACGAAACGATATAGGCTTTTCCGTTCATAATCAACGGTGTGGAACGGCAACCATAGGGGGCCTTCCAAACCAAATTATTCCGCCCTGGTGTGGTCGGGTCCCATTCATCGGGAAGGTTGGTCTCGCGGCTGAAACCTGTTTGATCCGGTCCACGCCAATGGAGCCAATCGGCCGCTTGAGTTGTACCAGTGCCGGTTAAGGATAAAACCGTGCAGCTGAGCAAGAAAAGCAAAGTTCGTTTCATAGGTGTTTCTAATACGGGTGGGAAAAACCTCTTTCTTCCAGTTTAGGAAGAAACGCGGACATTTTGCAGTCTGGTGAACGGGGTCAGGGTATTATCTTATAGACGTTTACTGTCGAAAGAATCTTCGAGCTTTCATTTCCGGTCGCGGGAGAGTACCATAAGGAACTACTGTAACTTCGGTTCGGAATAGAAGTTCCGTTTTAATTGCATGGGCAATTTTTGCAGAAACTTCGGCCTCTGATGATGGATTCTCGGGACTCAGTTCGATCTCGATCAAAATATCCCCTAGGCTTTGCTGAGTCCGTGCAATGATGCGGAACTCAACCACTTCTGGAAATCGGCGAATGATGGTTTCCAAGGCAGAGGGATAAACATTATTCCCGCGCACTTGGATCATATCATCAGCTCGGCCCAAAATGCCCCCTTTCAAGATAAGGTTACCTTGTTGGTTGCGGACACCTTTCACAATATCCCCTGTTCGGTAGCGGATTAACGGGGAACCGAATCGACCCAGATTGGTCAAAACGAGTTCACCTTGGCTCCCTTCCACTACGGGTTTTTCCGTCTGGGGATCGATCACTTCGGCGAAATAGTCCTCGGTGGGGATTTCTAAATCATAGGGTTGATTTTCCGGTTCAATCGCCACGGGGCCTACTTCAGTCAACCCGTAGTGGTCGATCACACGGGCATTCCACAGCGATTCGATTTTCTCTCGGGTCGAACATGTCGAGCCACCAGGTTCCCCTGCAACGATGAGTAGACGAACCGCAGAAGCGTGTAGATGGTACCCCTCGGTGTGAGCGACGTCGGCCATTCGGAGAGCATAAGTGGGGGTACAACAAATTACCGTCGCGCGATGTTCCAACAGGAATTTCAAACGGGCCGAGGTTGACATGCTTCCGCCCGTCAGGGTCAAACAGCCGTACTCCGCCGAGGCTTCAAACGCCATCCAAAAGCCCAAAAAAGGGCCAAAAGAAAAAGGAAAAAAAATGCGATCCTGCTGGGGGCGAATGCCAGCCCGAACCATCATTTTTTTCCACACCGAGACTAACCACCGCCATGAACTTGGTGTGTCCAGCCAGCGGAGCGGTTGTCCCGTCGTGGTCCCCGAGGATTGGTGCAGCCGAACATATTCCCCCAATGGAAAGACCAGATTACTTCCATATGGGGGAAAATTTTGTTGGTCAACGATAAGCTCTTGCTTGGTTGTGAAAGGCGCCTCTTGAAGGGATTGGGGACGATGCCCCCCCCACTTTCTTTGGTAGAAAGGAGAGCGAAGTACACACTCGTCCAAAAATCGGTTCCAATCCGAATACATAGAGATATTTATAGATTGCTCGAAGCCTAATGGGGATGGGCGAACGAGAAAACGGGATAATCGAGAAAGCGAGAAAATGGTTTACGCTGCGGGCGCCGGTGTTTCGACAATGAGGGTCACGGGGCCATCATTGACCAAATGAACTTGCATATCGGCGCCGAATTGTCCGGCTTGGACGATGGGGCAAAGTTCTCGACAACGAGAAAGAAATTCCTCATACAAGGGAATAGCCCGCTCAGGACGGGCCGCCGCGATGAAACTGGGCCGCCGACCTTGAGAGCAATCCCCGTAGAGGGTGAATTGGCTCACCACCAAAAGCCCACCTTGAACCTCGGTCAAGGAACGGTTCATCTTCCCCGCCTCATCTTCAAAGATGCGCAAGCCGACGATTTTCTCGGCCAGCCATTTCACTTGCGTCGAGGTATCCGACGTGTGAATCCCGAGCAACACGAGAAGCCCCCGATCGATTTGACCCACCGTCTGTTGTTGAATGATCACTTTGGCTTGAGAAACACGTTGAACCACTGCCCGCATGAACAACCTCTGCGAAATAGAGTCCGTTGGAAGGATAACTCGAAACCAGTTTAGGGGGTAGGCCATCGACATTCAAACGGACTGGGGGATTAACTACCGATTAAGAGGGGCCAGATCGCTTCATGCACAATGCGAGGGGCGTTCTTGATGAACGTATCCCGTTCTGGTCATCGCATTGTCGTTGTTGGTACCGATCAAGCAGGCCGTAGACTTCACGATGTGTGTGATGTGGAAGACCAAACCACTCACAGGCTTCAACGATGTGTGTGATGTGGGGCCTTTTCCTTCTTACTCTGTTCGTCCTCAAATGTTCGATAAACCTTTGGGAAACTCGTGGAACGAAGCGGCTGGAAAAATCCCTGTGAAATTCGTGATACGGGTGAAACTCACCAGATGATTTAGTTACATTCTGAGATGGACCAGATGAATTAGTCGCTCTGTGGCAAAAGTAATTCTTTGGCGCGGAGCTGTTGAAGGCGTTTAAGCCCCCCCCTGCGTTGAAGGTACGTTTCAAAGTCAGGCACTTGATGAATTTCTGTTTCTAGGAACTTTCGGAATTGATCGAGGTCTTTCTCGGCGTTCATCCATTCTTTCAAATGTGGTTCATCGGAAAAATACTCGCCGGGCATATTTCCGGGATAGCCCCCAAAAGGAATTTCACAGACGGCATCGACACAGAAAAAGGGAATGGCTGTGCGTTCGGGATTTCGGCGGAATTCATCGTGAGGAATGAGCCTTTCGCAGGTAATGATTAATTTTTGACTGGCCCTCGCGAGTTCCAAATCAGCGACCGAAGGGCCAATAAATCGGGCGTTGCCATGAATATCGGCTTCATGAACATGAATGATCGAAACATCGGGATAAAGAGCGGGCAAAGCGCACAGGAGTTGATCCGTGAAGGGGCAACGAATCGTTTTCGCAGCCGAATAATGAAAGGTATCGGTACCTAATAAACTGCGTGTCGGTAAAAAAGGCACCCCCATGGCGGCGGCTTGCAGGCGCACGGCCAAAGCGTAGTTGGTCCATTCCGTCACCGAAACGGTACCCGATTCCAAAACCCGTCGGGCATGGGGAGAAAGCCCTCGAGCTTCTAAACCCACCACATAGGCAATATCAACACGAGCGAGAGTTTGCCCATACCCCGTGAGGTTCCCCGCACAGAGCAATTCAAAATCATGCGTGGCAGTGTGGCCTGCAAAACCGAGATTCTGCTTCTTTTGGCGGAGGATTTCATGCACGGCGGCCACGGGTACCCGATTCGTGCCGAAACCCCCTATCCCTAAATAATCCCCATCCTTTACCAATTGAGCGATTGCTTCACGAATCGACATTCGTTTATCTGTTAATCCTTTGGGCTTGTTCAAAAAATGGGGTCGTGTTCGATCGGGAGAAGGATCGGTAAAAAGCGGTCCCGTACCCGCAGCCGGAAAATCGTTCGTCATAAATTCTCAGGTGGAGAGAGGAAGATTTTGCCATTTTACATCTTGTGTTCGGGATGAGAAAGGTCTGTTGTACTTTCTACTGCTCACTAATTCCCCAGGAACCTATAAGCAAACGCAACCGTAATCATCCCCAAAGATAACCCTATTCCTCAAAGGCAACCCCAACCACCAAAGACAACCTTTATCATCAAACGCAACTGTAATTTTCAAAGGCTACTTCATTCACAGGAAGAATGGCCGAAGGCAATCTATTTTGCAAAAGGGGAGATTATTCTATTATTCTTGAGAAGAAGAGCCGTCCCATGTTGGTTGGCTGATGTGGAAGTATCCGCACTGGATGGAGTTCGCAAAAAGCGAGAGATTATTCTTCCGAGGGAGAATCACCACAGTAGGGAGCCAATAATTCAAAAAAACGAGGGTCCTTGTGAAGGGAATCCAAATCGGGATCGCTCAAAATAAATTCGACATCCCGATAGCCATACTCAAGAGCTTTGCTCAATGCTTGGAGGGCATCCTCGATGTGACCATTCAAGGCACAACTACAGGCATAGTTGTAATGAGTTAGGGGGTCCATCGGGCGCAGTCGGGTCAAACGTCGATCGAGTTCTAGGCCTTCTTCGTGTCGGTTCAGGGCAGCTAAATTTTTAGCTTGCACACGAAGAACCTCGACATAGTTCGGATGACGTTTCAGAATCCCTGAGAAGAAAGCGAATTCAAACTCAGCTTGAGGTTGCTCGGCCATTCGACTTAGTTCGCTGCGGGATTCGGTGACTTGTTGTTGCGGCTTGCTGTACGGCATAAGTTCCTGCATATCAAAATAAATTCGAGAGTTCCTTTTATTGTAACCGATCTTCATAGGCTATAGAAGGGGTTCTCAAAAACATCATGTACTTATGACCTCACGGGAGAATATCTATGAAACCCTTCTGGATTCTTTTTATGATTCTGGCATTTCTTATACCAGAATCGTTTGCACAAACCAAGACGAAAAATGTGGTCCTAATGATTGCCGACGACTTGGGTTTTGAACTCGGTTGCTACGGCGATAAGGCGGCCAAAACACCTCATCTCGATGAGCTTGCTAAACAAGGGGTTCGTTTCACTTCTGCGTTTGCCTCGGTGGCATCGTGTTCACCCAGTCGTGCGACCCTGTTAACGGGGTTACCTACCCATCAAAATGGCCAGTATGGTTTAGCCCATGCTACCCACAATGCTCATAGTTTCCGGACGGTCCAAAGTATCTCGAAATTACTCCAGAAAGCCGGCTATGTCACCGGTCAAGTTGCCAAGTTGCATGTGCAGCCCGAGTCGGTTTATCCTTGGGATTATGTGGGTGAAAAAGTGAATGGGCGCAATCCCGTTGCCATCGCGGCGATGGTCAAAGAAATGATCGAGAAGGCCGGTGAAAAACCTTTCTTCTTGTTGGTGGGCTTTACCGATCCGCATCGGGCAGGCAAAGGCTTTGCGAACGATGCCAAACTCCCACCGGCTGCCAAGACCGATCCCTTCGATCCCAAGAGCTTGACCTTACCCTATTTCCTGCCCGACCAACCCGAAGTCCGAAACGAATATGCCGAATACTATCGGGCGGTGCAACGGCTGGATATTGGTGTAGGGTTGGTCATGCAAACTTTGAAAGAGACGAAGAAACTCGATGAAACTTTGGTGATTTTCCTCAGCGATAACGGCATTCCCTTTCCGGGCGCCAAAACCACCCTCTACGATAGCGGAATCCATCTTCCAATGATTGTTCGTTCTCCGCAACAATCAAAACGAGGTTTAGTCAATCAGGCCATGGTCAGTTTCACCGATGTGGCGCCAACGATTTTGGATTACGCCGGTGTTAAGCCCGATGCTGCCATGCTCGGACGATCATTCTTGCCGATCTTAGAACAAGAAAAGCCCAAAGATTGGGATACCGTTTACGCCTCGCATCAATTCCACGAAATTACCATGTACTATCCCATGCGAATGATCCGAACCAGAACGCATAAATTGATTCATAATCTTGCTTACCCATTACGTTATCCTTTTGCCAGCGATTTACACGATTCGCAAATGTGGCAAGGGATTCTCAAAAGGAACGATACCATGATGGGGGAAAGACCCCGTAAAAATTTTGAACAACGACCCGAATGGGAACTTTATGATTTGACGCAAGACCCTAAGG
>CAZFDX010000574.1:0-1573 GCA_964518325.1 uncultured Alcaligenaceae bacterium
CCACACCACCGCCGGGCTCGATAGTGCTAATGGAATTTTGCAGGGTATCCGCCAACCATTTGAGGAACTGCTCCCCGCCGGATTGAAGGTAGTTGGTGTTTATGTCCTTGAAGAAATCGGCATCGACTAGGCCAATCGCCAAGGGGGCCCCCGAACGGTCACGCCGAACCAGTTCGGTTTTGGCCAGCCGATCCATCGCTCGCCGATTGGGTAACCCCGTCAGGGGGTCCGAAAGGGCCATCCGTTCCAGAATGGCATTTTTCTGTTCCAATTGGCGATGGCTGGCCTGTAGTTCACGGGTGCGGCTTTCCACACGGCTTTCCAGCTCATCAGTCAAGCGACGCAGTTCTTCCAAAAGGTTCTCGTGCGAACGCTCCAGCAAAAGCGACCGAGTCGAGTTCCGGACCAATTTAATGAGCTGATCGGGCCGCCAAGGCTTAAAGAGGAATCGTTGAGTCAAGCCCGAGTTAATAGAATCAACTGCCTCCTCCATGCTGTAGACCCCCGTCATGAGGATGCGCACGGCACGGGGCCGATGTTGCTGGACCCGTTCGAGGAAGGGGATTCCCTGCAAGCCCGGAAGCTGTTGGTCGCTAATAACAATATCCGCCTCCTGTCGAGCCAACAATAGTTGCGCTTCTTCCGCAGTGGCACAGGGGCGGAAATCGTAATCCTGAGACAATAATCCTTGGGCCAATCGTACCAAATGGGGATCGTCATCTACGAAAACGATACTGCACTTAAATCTCGCCACATGTTCACCAAAGCGAGTAGATTGGGAAGATGCTGAAATTACCACCTTTCAGCATGTTGAAGAGAATATAACTCATTTTTTTGCGATAATCAGAAAATCTTCCCAATTCGATTTTTTCTCCGAACCTGCTTGTCAGGTCAGACGATAAATTAATTTCCTGAGAAGAATACTGGCTTCGGGATTTCTCTCTCATAATAAAATCCAAAGCCATGTCGAAACTCATTGGGTATAATGTAAGGGCCAACCAAAAGAGAAGTAACCAAGGAAGAGATAGTGTAGAATCTAAAATCCCTAGGGCGTGCTTCCTCGGAAATCAACCTATGAGAAAAGATTCAGAAAGCAAAACAGGGAATTTCCGGAAAGTTTGCGGATTGTGAATAAAAACCCTTGAACTTGGTGAAAGTACCATTTACAATCGGATTTTGAAATTCGTGTAAATGGTTATTGAGGCAGGATGCCGCTGAGAGATTATCGGATCGGAACCGATAAAAGAAAGGGTTTAGATATGTACTCTAAACTCTTGTGAAATTGTGTGTTATGTTGAAATTGCCAGTGCGATAATTGGCAGACCGTGTTGGTTTTGTTTACCAAAATCGGTCTTTTAATATAGATAATCTATCGGGAAGGATCAAAAATCATGAAAACCGCGCGTAAGACGCGACCTAATCCAACTGCTGAGGCATCCGAGCATCCTGTACTTACTACCTTTTCCTCAGACCTTTTAACCCCAGAAGAAGAACGGGAATTGCTGGCTTCATTTTGGGATGTGAACAGTGAGGTGGTTCGGACCCTTCCCCGTCACTATCATCATTGGAAAGG
>CAZFDX010000575.1:0-14544 GCA_964518325.1 uncultured Alcaligenaceae bacterium
GTATAGCCCCCCCCCGCAGCAGGCGTTCCCGTGGGGCGACTCCCTGTTGTCGGTGTTGTCGGTCGGGCAGAAGCAGCGCTACCCCCCCCCGCGCTTGGTAATGCAGGGGTGCCAGCAATACTGGCAGGGCGACCTCCAGACAACCAAACAATCGTATTATTCTTTAACCAACGGGCTTGCGTTCCCGTCTGGGAGGAAAGAAGCGTCGGTTTCAGATTGTCTGGAAGCTCGATGGTGTAGGTTCCTGTGGTTCCTTCAATAGTCGCGGTGAAAGCGAGCCGTTTAGAATCGGGCGAGAATAACAAATTCGATTCGTTGCTATCGGGGATGCTGACCCGTCGCGTTCGTTCTTTGATCCCTTCCCAATCGATTATCACCTCGGGGGGACCCTTTTTCGCGGGAGGCTCTTTTTCTCCCGTTTTGGTGTTGACTTCTTTTGGTTTCGGCCCGACTTCTTGATCCCCGAAATCATCAAAAATTTCTCCCTTCTTCGGGGTGGTCGGGGTCAGTTTCCCTTTGTTGTATTTTTCGATTGCTTTTTCAACGGTTCGATCGCGGGTACCACGCTCGGCATCTTCGGCACGCAGGTAAACGAAATGAATATCGGTCCGAGTTTTCTCATCCCGTGCGCCGATGTAGGCAATCACTCGCCCATCGGGTGACCAAACGGGATCATCATCGTTGTAGGGGTGTCGCGAGATATTGACCGGTGGCCTCGAGCCGTCGATCGGCTTAATCCAAATATCGCGATTGAAATCGTTGTCGTAAATGGCATAAACGATCCATTTCGCATCGGGGGACCAGTCATAGCTCGGGGCATTCCAAGATTGGACGACCTCTTTGGGTTTTTTACCATCGGCATCGGCCACAATCAAATTTCCCCGTCCTTTGATGTAGGCCAGCTTCGATCCTTCCGGTGAGAAGGACAATCCAGTTTTATATTCTCCATCGTTCGTAACCGGTTCCACGACAAAGCTATTATTGAGGAACCAAGGGCGTTTTTCATCTTTACGTTTTGCTCGGAAAATATCGCATTTCCCTGCCCGTTCTGCGACAAATAAAATCGATTTCCCATCGGGAGCAAAGATCGGTGACGATTCATCATAAGGGGTGGCGGTCACCCGTTTGGGTTCGCGTAATTCGGTATCCATGACCCAGAGATCGCCCCCCGCGATGAAGGCAATTTCCAGCCCATCATCCGTAAAAGCTACGGCCGTGGCCGTGGTCAAAGTCCGGCGCTCGATTCGTTCTGCCGGTCGATCATCATCGCGGAATATCTCGATCTTTTCGGGTTGGCTTCCCGGCTCGGGCTTCATGCGATACAGGTCAAACAATTTTCGGAAAACTAAAGTCGAGCCATCACGGGAAACAGCAGGAAAAACAACGGAATCATCGGTGTAATTGGTCAAGGCAACGGGGGTTCCTTTCTCAGGTTGGTACATCAGATTAAAGACCCCTTTGGCACCATTGACATAAACCATTCCATTTTTAACCCACAAAGGCCAGCGAAGATCATCGGCCTCGGTCATGGCAATGGGGCGGGAAAACGATTGATTCTTCAAATCGTATTGCCAAATTTGACCTGCCATGGAACCCTTGTAGCCTTTGCGCCACCATTCGGCTCCTTCGCGTGTGAAAAGCACACGGGACCCATCGGAAGAGAAAGTCCCCGACTGTGCATAGTCATCGAAGAGAAGTTGATCGGCCAAACGAGTTTGGCCCTCTTTGGGTAATTTCACGATATGCAAACGATGGTTATTGTTTCGTCCCCAACCATAGTCGCGGTTGGTACCGGTTAAGAAACCGGAGCTGTCGGCAAGCCATTCATAAAGGGTATAGCCTGCCGTGTGAAAAGTGATTTGTTTCGGAGTGCCCCCTTCTACTGGGATAGTATAGATTTGATTGCTCCCATCGCGATCGGAGATAAAAGCAATCGTTTTTCCATCGGGTGAGAATTTGGGTTCGGAATCACGGGCGGGATGGCGAGTCAAAGGTCGAGCCACCCCGCCGGTAACGGGAACGGTCCAGATGTCCCCCCCCCACTCGAAGGCGAGTATTTTCCCATCGGGAGAGAGAGAGGGGTAATTGGCCAAGCGAATGGTCTCGCGGCCTTCGGTTGCAGTGAGTAAACCGAACAAACAAATCAGACTTAGACCAAAATGTCTCACGAGCTTGACTCCGGTAGTGAATCAATGGGGAATGACAATCAAGATACAAAGAGCAGGTACAAAAGGGCAGAGAAAAGATTGTTACTTTGGGTTGGTAGGCGGCACCACAGGTTTAGGAGGCGTTGATTTATTGGGGCCGACCGTTGCCTTGGCGGTTGACGTTGCTGCGCCGGCCTTGGTGGTGCTATCGAGCTTTTGAGCCTTCTTTTTGGGTTCATAGGCCTTGGCTTCGAGTCGAACTCGGGCTTCCATCTCTTTGCCCGGCTGGAAAGTCACGACGTTCTTTTCGGGAACCATCACTCGCTCATCGGTTTTGGGATTGCGAGCTTTACGGGCCTTACGACGACGGACTTCAAACACACCGAACTTTCGGAGTTCGATGCGCCCCTCTTGAACCAGTGTTTCGACGATCATATCCAGAACGGTTTGCACGATCTTTTTCGTTTTTTGTTGTGTCAATTCGGGATCGATCTCACAAATTTTCTTGACAATTTCCTTCTTGGTCATGGAAGGCTCCCTTACCTGTACCTTGCTTCCTTGGTTCCAAGTCTATACAGGATAAACACCTGTGTCAAGAAGATAAGTTGAATAATGATAAAGAGATACGAATTACCTCGCTTGCGGTCTGGCACCGTTTGCCTCCCTCGATTCCCCTAGCTTTCAAAGCATCGGAGTGACCTGATTTCGTTTTTGTGCTTTCTTTCTTCGCCAAAGGAATCGCTCCGGTTGGAGTGGATAAGTCCGTCTTGATGAAGCATCCCAAAAAGATCGGCACAGCATACAAGATGGGAATCGTTCCGTTTGCGTATCTGGAACATCCAGCGAAATGGGGGCAACAATTTGCACTCCATGAACTTCCTGAGAATCGGGGTCGGCAGAAGGCCTAAACATCTCGAAATAATTCTGTGGTGAAGTATCGCTCCATCCGGTCAGGGAAGACCGTGACAATTTGGGGATGAGGCTTTGCCAATTTTTTGGCACATTCTAACGCCGCTACGAAATTCAAGCCCGAACTAGGACCCACAGGAAACCCCTTGGCGAGCAGCCTTCTTGTGGTTTGAATGGCTTGACTATCGTCTACTTCGATGGTCATCAGGTTGGGTAATTTGGCATCTCGAAAAATGGTCGAAAGGCTATCCACCACCCCCGGAATTCTCGCACTGAAGGCACGCTCGCTTCCCTGTGTCGCCCCCGAGTTGGAAGGGGGATTTATGGTGACAGGGCTTTGGCCGAATGAGCAACATTCCACCTCTTGAGGGTGGGTAGCATTGACGGGACGAGCCAACACCGGAATCACCGCACAACCCGATTCCAAAAATCCCTGATAAAGCCCCACGAGCGTTCCCCCTGTACCGACGCCACTCACCACAGCATCAACCGTACCACAGGGGATTTGATCTAAAATCTCTCGGGCGGTCCCAAGGCGATGAGCCTCGGCATTGTCCAGATTCGAGAATTGTTGCGGGAGAAATATATTTGGCTCTTGGGCCATTCGTTCCGTCTCTTGGATGGCGCCTCGAATCCCCAATTCTTTCGGCGTTAATTTCACTTGCCCCCCATAAGCCCGAATAATCATCACACGCTCATGACTGACCCCTTCCGGCATCACAGCGATAAACCGCAAACCATATTGAGCGCAAGCTAAAGCGAGTGCGATACTGGTGGAACCGCTTGAGGCCTCGACCACAGTAGTTTCGGGACCGATTTTTCCCAATCGCCATGCCTTTTCCAAAATGTATCGGGCAATTCGATCTTTCGTGGAACCACTAGGGTTGAGAAATTCTAACTTACACCAGATTGATGGAGAATCGCTTTCGAGTTGTACCGCCACCAAAGGGGTCACGGGCAAACGATTGAGATAACGATGCGGGAAATTCGCTAAGGTTCTAGACATGGGGTCACCTATTTCGTTTGGTTTAGATCATAGGGGTTGATGTTCATGATGTTCATTTAACCTTGACCACCTGTTCTAACTTTCTTTGCATTGTTTCCCGTTGTTTGGGTGTGAGTTGCCCATGTGGGAAGTCTTTCACGGCCACGAGTTGATTGATCTTTTTGATCTCGTTGATGGCGTAAGTGCGATGGCTGGGGACCAACAGGGCATCGGCAAGGCGATAGCGTAATTCCACCTCTCGGGTGGGACTTTTCTGAGCGATCTCCTCAATGCAACGGCGGGCGGCGGCCACGCGATTTTCTGCATCGGTGACGGACCCCGAAAGGAATACAAGCAAGGTGGCGAATTCTACCTCCGGATTGGCAGGATGATTGGGATCGAGATAGCGGCAACGGCGACTCAATTCGAGTGCTTCTTTCGAGATGAGCAAGGCCAATTCTGGATCGCTCAAACGAATATGCTGCCATTGATAACGATCCCAACGGATTAACTCACGCCGTAAGGTCGCATTGTTTTGATCGATTCGGGCGGCATTTCGTAACGGGGTCAAGATGGCACTGCCGACATATTTGGCGGCCCGTCGTTGGGCCTCTTTCCGTGTGGCTTCCCCCAGCGCCTCTTCGATTTTCTGATTGTATTGGGATAATTGTAATCCCCCTTTCTGTGCTTCTCGCACATACCAAATGCATCCAATTCCCGTGCGGGTCACATAAAACGTCTGTAGCCCAAAGAGAAGCAATCCAAAGCCCAACAGGAGAATCTTGGGAATCTTGCCTAGCTTGGGAATCGTATCTGGAGAGTTCAACCCATGTTGATTGGGCAACCCCAGAAGGATAGCGCAGTAAGCAACCCCTAGCCAAGCGATTTGTGGATAGAAAAAGGAATCGCTCCCGATCATGCCGAACACGGATACAATGATAACGCCGAACAACAGCGAACGAACAACGCGAGCGTTCAGGGCAACTCGTTCTAAAATCGCATAGGCCATGAACCAAATGCTCGCCCGAACCACCGCATGCACACCCAGCGGCCAAAGGGTATCGACATCCACAGGGAGTTCCCCCGTTAACCAAACCAATCCCCAAGTGAGTCCCATCATCGCAGCCAAATAAACTTCGCCATAGGGTTTGATCGGAAGCGGTGTTGACTCGGGATCGGTAAGGGGTTTTCGCAGGGCCACCCAAATCGTTCCGCACAAGAAACCGAAGGGAATGAGTGCCAAGCCACCAATCGTGGCCAAGGTACCGAAAAGATACGAGTTCGGGAAGATCGGGGCTTGGGCATGCCAACGGCTCCAACATCCTGCACCGGTCCCCCAAAAGGTTGTTTTCTGAAAACAATCGGCAATGGTTTGGAGATCGGGCGATTTCAACTGGAGTTCCGTAAAGGCTACCCCCCCCCCGAATAAGCTCAACAAGGCCAAGCCCATCAAAAGGTAATTTTTTTTCTGATTCCGAAACGAATCCACAAGCAAGATCATGATGGGAACTAAGGTCATTCCGGAGACGAGCAACAAGCCGGCAGAACTGGGCAAGGTTCCCCGCACTTGAGAAAAAGCATTCGCTGGCTCGTTGTCAACAGACGTGCCGTCTTTCTCGTTGTCAACAGACGTGCCGTCTTTCTCCTTGCTGGCGGGGCGATCGGTCGGTGGCTGATTGTTTGGAAGCGGATTCGCTGGCTCGCTGTTTGGAGGCGGCGTCGCTGGCTTAGTGCCGAGGAGCTTAAATGGAGGAACTTCTAATTGAGGATAAAACTCGATCTTCCCGACCGGAGAAGCCGAGTCCCAAAGAGGTTCGGGAATCCCATTGAATTTCTGAAATACTCCCGCACCGGCTTGCATCAATCCACAAGCGAGCAAGGCTTTGAGGAGGGCCTGATTCATGGAAAAGTTTCGCGATTGTTGAATAATCAGATGAGCAAGGGCAGCAAGAGCCAATAGCTCCGAGGCCAGAAAAAAACTCGGTCGGGTGTAACACTCTTGAACTTGTGAGGAGAGAAAGGTCAGCCCCGCCAGCAATAGCCAAGCGATGCAAAATAAGCGCTGGTTCCACGTCCCGCTTGAAAATTGCCGATCCCAAATCAGGCATACGCACCAAAACAGGACGATCAAGCTATTCAGGATGAGTCCCCCCATACTACCGAGAAGTTCCAGTCGTGCGGGATCGGCCCCTGTGAGGGTCACTCTGGCGCACAGAAGGAAAACCAGCCCGAAAAGTCGCAATCGATCGAGAAACATATCTGGCACAGGATTGGGAGAAATAAAGACGATTTTATAACAAACCGCGTAGGGAAAAAAACGAGGGCAAAAAACCCCGATGCGATTGAGCCAAAGAAATCACCCTAAAAACCGACGAGACAGATCGCAAACAGATCGCAAAAAACAAGGGCAATCAAACCCGATGACCCCGATAAGATTTAACCGCCATAACATCCAAGGGAATTTAACCGCGATTTTTCCAGATCATGACTTCGACGATATTCAGTGCAGCATCGGGATCAATCTGAAGGATTTCAATCAGCGTTTCCAGAAATTCCTTCTCCGCAGGTTCCACAATCCCATCTGCTAAGACAATATCGCAGGCATTGGCAAACACCGTGACATGTAATTCCGCAGGAAGAACCGCAGCACAGCGTTTAAGGAAAGAAAGGACCCCCTCGCTGCGAAGTTCTCTTTGGAGCCGCGTCAAAACCGCGTCGAGCCTTAAGGTGGAAAATCCCTCGAATAGGCGCATCCGCAGCGTAATGGTCCGGAGACTTTTTAGCTCGGCCTCGGCAATGTGACCATCCGAGGCACTGGCAGCAAGAAGGATTCCCGCAAAGGCATCCGTTTTAGATAAAGGGGTCGGGGCACCCCTGCCCGTTTCAAAAATGTTATCGAGTAACCCCATGGATTTGCTTTGCCCCCGAATCTCAACAACGTGGAAAAATTGGATGGATTACTTTGACCCTAATTAACCATCAAATATCAACAGGGTCAAATTATTTGAGAAGTTCGGTCACTTTATCCTTAATGGAATCGGCCCACACTTTGTAACCTTTTTCCGATAAATGCAACCAATCGGGCATAATTTCTTTCGGAAGATTGCCGTCTTTATCGAGAAACTTCTCGCTAATATCGAGGAAGAAGACCTTTTTCCCATCATCAAATTTCTTGATTAGCTCGTTGACTTCCCAAGTTTTTTTGTTGTTACCGGTTCGCATTTGTTCCTTGGTAGCAAAGGTAGCGGCTTTATCGGTCACGCCACCGGTCGAACGCGGGACGACCCCGCGGAGCAGAACCTTGGCCTCCGGCTTTTGTTTGGCAAATTCATCCAAAATTGCCTTCACACCTTGGGCAATCTCTTCGGAACTATTGGAACCGGTGTTGTTCGTGCCAATCATCATCACGATTAACTTGGGTTTGATCCCCTCGAGTTCTTTACCGGCGGTAATGCGCCACAGGATATGTTCGGTGCGATCGCCGCCGATACCAAAATTGGCCGCCTTGAGTTTCCCATAATTTTCAGCCCAAACATTCTTCCCTGCCCCTTCCCAACCTTGTGTGATAGAATCACCAATGAAGAGTAAATCGACTTCGCCTTTTTTGGCGATTTCGACAAACTTTTCGTGCCGAGAAACTGCGAATTTATCCTTACGTTCATTGGGAACGGCACTGGTCGGAGATTTTTTCTCTTGTGCAACAAGGGTGAGCATGCAAAGCAGAACGCCGCATGCACTCAAACGAATCATGCTCATTGGTGACTCCTGAGCTAGGTTGGAGAGATTTTGGAAAGGGGGTCTTAATAAACCCCGAAGAGAAATTGTCAAAACCAAGGCAATCGAGTCAAGGGAGATTCATAATTTCCTCAAAACCTCCGGTTCTGGGAGCGGACTTCAAAGGCTATTTCTCAGTCCATTCCTGAGAGCAAAAATGAGGATTCTGTGGTAACTCCGCTAGGAAGAAATTTTTACCTATCTTCTCCAAAATCCCTTTGACAGTAACAGTTTGAGTGATTATTCTTATCGTTAGACTGCCCAAATCCCCCAAATTCACTTATTTTTTGGGTCGTCACGGTAGCTCCCCCGTTTTTTGGGAGCCACGGAGGTCATCTAGATGTACAGCGTTGTAATGTTGGCAGCAATGAGCGCTGCCCCCGAAACCCCTGAATTTTTCGGGTTATTCGGTCGTTGTTTTTGTGCCCGCACTTACGTTTCCTACGGGTGTGGCGGCTGCTTCGGTTGCACCGGTTGTTGGTGTTACCGCACCTCGTGCTTCGGCTGCGGAGGCTGCTGGGGCACCACAATAACCTACAGCTATGGTTGCACCGGCTGTTGGGGTTGCACTGGCTGCACCGGTTGTTGGGGATATGCTCCTAGCAGTTGTATCGGTTGCACCGGTTGTTACGGCACGGGATACTCGGTCGGTTGCTACGGCGGGTATGTGACGGGAACAACCGTTGGCTACTCGAATTACACCATAGGCGGAACTGTTCCGGCCTACGAATATGCCGCTCCGGTCACAACCCCGACGACCCCTGCCAGCATCAACCAAGAATCTCGAATTCCCAGCTCGAAAGCCGCTGTGGTGGTTCGTCTTCCTGCTGATGCCAAATTGTTAGCCGACGGCGCCTCCACCAACTTGACCGGTGCTGAACGCCGCTTCCTGACCCCCGATCTGCAATCTGGCAAAGATTACCAATACACCCTCACCGCTGAGTTCGTTCGCGAAGGTAAACTCGTGAGCGAAAGCAAGAAGGTGGTCGTTCGTGCAGGGGTTCAAACCGTTGTTGAATGTGGGAACGAAGAAAAATCGAGCAGCACGGTCGCTGTGATTCTTCCCGAAAAAGCTCGTTTGTTCGTGGACGATCAAATCACCACCGCTCGCGGCGGCAAACACGAATTCCGCACTCCGGAACTTCCCACGGGTAAAACATTTACCTACACCTTCCGTGCCGAAGTCATCCGCGATGGCAAGACCGAAACTCAAAACCAACGGGTTGTCTTCAAAGCTGGTTAACCGTTGACGCATGACTTCTCGGATATTGGTGTTGCTAAAGTGGCCAGCAAATAATCTCCACCATTTCAAGACAAACAAACTCATCGGATGAAGAACCTAATAAAATTCTTCATCCGATTTTTTTTGCCCCCGACTCACTCATCTTTGTTCGATCCTGAATCGATTTTCGAGAGGTTTTCTCTCAACAGAGGTCCGTATGTGTGTGAAATCTGCTGACCCCTACTCGCACTTCGGAAGGTTTTCCCAGCAAGATCGATTCCTGATCTCCGTGCTAGAAATGTCTTCCCGAAAATCATCCTCGTTCAATGAAAGGAATAGATCGGAGTACTCGATCGAAATTTCTAAATCCCACCCCGTTTGGAATTTGCCTTGGCTGACTCGACCAAAGACGAGAAACGACCCGCCAAGGGATCGAATCTCCTTCAAAGATTGATCGAGTAAATCCGGTTGATTCTGATAGTACTTGGGGTTCAAAAGTCGCTGGGCGGTATCGACCCCAATCACGAAGCGGCAGTTCGGGAATAATCGAGCTTTTTCGAGAAATGTCGGAGCCTGCGTCAGATAAACCCCCGCCTGTTCCCGAAACTGCAAAAGCCTTGAAAAAATAGTATCGGGTGATAACGGGGGCTTATCGACATTCGTCACGGAAAGTTCAAAATCGATCGAACCACTGAACCTTTCAAGAACAACTTGCATCATCCGAAGATGCCCCCGATGCAAAGGGTTGAAGGACCCCGGAAATAAACAGCGGGGAGGTTCCGGAGAGGGGAGAAAGTCGCCACTCGGAGCATGATAAAGCCAAGGAATCTCCCCCCGAAGCAATGGCTCGAGCGGTGGGAGTGAAAGGGATCGTCCCATAGTCTCCAAAAAGGATTTCTCCTTGGGTCTCTTGTATCTCTTGTGGAAAAGATGCTACAATGAGATAATGATAGCCGGCGTGTTGCGGTCCTCCCAGCACGCCGGTCTTCCTTTTGTATTTATAAGAAAAAGATGGAAGAACTTTCTCACCAGTTTTTGAAGGAGTTATTATTAACTCCCAGTCCTTCGGGTTATGAACGCCCGATTCAAGAGGTCGTGCGCCGTTGGGCCACCCCTTTAGCCACGGAAGTCCGTACAGACCTTCATGGTAACGTGATTGCTCGACTCGATGCCACCACCCCTTTGAGTGAGAAAACACCCAAAATTCTTCTGGCAGGCCATTGCGATCAAATCGGCTTGATGGTTCAACATATCGATGCCGAAGGGTATCTTTACGTCCAACCCATCGGGGGTTGGGATGTCCAAATCCTTGTGGGACAGCATCTCACGGTTTGGACCGAATCGGGCCCCATTGCCGGAGTGATCTCGCGCAAGGCCCCACATTTGTTGACCAACGAAGAACGAAACAAAGTGCCCCAGTTTCAAGATTTATGGGTCGATATTGGTGCGAAAGATCGGGCCGAGGCAGAATCCCTTGTTCGTCATGGGGACCCCGTTACCATTGCGCTAGGATATCGACCATTGAGAAATGGCCTAGCGGCCTCGCCTGCAATGGATGATAAAGTAGGTCTTTGGGTGGCAATGGAATCTCTGCGTTTACTCACGCAACGCTCCAGACAGGCGGTCGTTTATTCGGTCTCCACAGTCCAAGAAGAGATCGGCCTACGGGGCGCCACCACCAGCACCTACGGGATTAATCCCACCATCGGGATTGCGATCGATGTCTGTCATGCGACCGATACCCCCGGCAACGATAAAAAACAACTAGGCGAAGTGAAACTCGGAGCCGGACCCGTTTTGTATCGGGGTCCCAACATCAATCCGCGCGTGTTAGAAAAACTAATCGAGGCAGGTAAACGTATTGATGTTCCGTTCCAAGTTCGTGGAGTGCCGCGTGCCACAGGAACCGATGCGAATGCGATTCAACTCTCACGGGCTGGGGTAGCCACCGCTTTGATTGGTATCCCCAACCGATATATGCACAGCCCTGTAGAGGTTGTCCATTTAGATGATTTGAATCACGCTGCCCGATTATTGGCCGAATTCTGCGCCAGCGTTTCCTCAAGTGACGACTGGATACCCTAAGCCAATTTCTGGCACCCAACCCAACGATTTACCTTGATTTGTTTTATCCCCACACTGACGAAGGAGGCTTTTGATATGAGCGAAGAAAGAATCCCTATGACTCGCGAAGGTTACGACAAACTGAAAAAGGAACTTGCCTACCTGAACGATGTCAAAATGATCGAAATTACCAAACGTGTGGCCGCCGCGCGGGAATTGGGTGATCTGAGCGAAAATGCCGAGTATCATGCCGCACGGGAAGATCAAGGTCAATTGCAAGCCAAGATCGATGAGTTACGGGATCGTCTCGGTCGTGCGAAAATCGTCGATCCTACTACCCTTCCCAAAGATATTGTCACCATGGGTTCCCGAGTCACGGTTTTGGACTTGGACTATGACGATGAAGAGGTTTTTACCATCGTGGGGGAAGGTGAAGACGATGCCGACAATAACAAAATTCTCACCACCAGCCCCATCGGGAAAGGTCTCATGGGAAGTAAAGTTGGGGAAAAAGTCGAGATCGAGGTTCCCAAAGGAATTATCAAATTCAAAATCCTCAAAATCGAATCGACACTTATCTAAGGGAACAATCGTATCGGACTCGGTCCCAAAAATAACTCGAACCGTCCTAATTCCAATATGATTTTTCATTCTTGATCGAGAATGGCATAACCGATTCCCGATTGACCGAATCCATTCCCATTATAAAACAGGTACCTTCTTCCTCCATGATCGACAACATGGCTGTAACAAATCATCTCGGAATCCCAACCGGTCTCACTTCGAGTAATGCCAACAGAAGAATCCTTTCGGGTCCAAGTGATGCCATCGTTCGATTCGGCATATCCCAATCGATATGACTTCGTAGGATCGGTCCGATACCCATCCACCCGACGATAGGAATACCACATGCGATACCGGTTATTCTCATATCGGACACAAGGTCGAGTGATGGCTTCCGTTTCCGAATCGTAATCGATACAGACACATCCTGTTAGGGACCAACGAACCCCATCGTGCGATTCGGCATATTTGATGCGATAGCGTGGTTCAGGCCGATTCCCTATCACCTCCCATGAACTACATGATAGATACCACATTTTCCAAATGCCATCCTGATACATCACACAGGGGGCCGAAACAAAATATGGTTCTTGCAAACTGCGATCCAGTATCGGCCCCTCGAAGAGGCGCTCGTAAGATCGGCCACCATCCTTCGAGATGGCAAGGCCAATGGCAATTCGATAGGGCACCGTCACTGCGGGGTTCCAACCGATGTAGTAAAGGAATCGCTGTTGTTTCTGTTCCACAACCCAAAAGGGCATGATTCCGTTATCATCGAATGTGCCCAATTTTCCCAATTCCAAAATCGGTTGCTCCTCGATTCGGGATAACTCAAGTTCCCCTGAATCGGAAACTTTCAAGAAACCAGCAAAAGGTCGGGATCGCCCTTGTTGATCCCGCGAGGAGAATAAGATGCGGAGAGTTTGTGCATCGATCGATTCGACAAACGGGACCGAGGCATGAGAATGCCTCAGCGGGGTTTGTTTGTGAATCGTGAACAGCAACCCTTTTTTGATCCAGTGCATGGGGCATCTCGTCAACTTGGAAACATTCTCGTTAACCTAAAAATCCAACTCCTTCCGATCGGAATCCTGATTCTGACCCAGAACTCCGAACCTCATCTCATTAATCCCGATTGACACTCTAAGCCTCATCTTAGTTAGTCCTATCGTCACTCTAAATCTCATCTTTCGTTGGATAATGATTATCAACAACAGTATCAGAATGGGCCGATCAGAAATCGAGATCGTGACTAAGCACTTCCCCTCTCTTGGCAGGGTTTCCTTTATAGACCCCCCAAGGCTCGGTATCTTTGGTGACGACGGCTCCCATGGCAATGAGGGAACCTTCCGCAATGGTCAAACCATCCCGAAGCGTAGCATTCACACCAAAGAAAGAATAAGGCCCGACGTGACAATGTCCGGATAGTACCACATGGGAGGTGAAAAGGACGTGGTCGGCGATGGTTCCATGATGCCCCAAATGATTACCGCTCCACAGCACGACATTATTCCCGATTTTGACAAACGGTTGGATCGTGTTATCTTCGAGAATGAAACAATTTTCCCCAATCCATTCTGGCATCCAGACCGTGGCCTTGGAGCTGATGTAGCTAATACAACGATACCCTTTCGCCTTGATGGCCTGATACACCTCCGCGCGGAGACGGTTCATCCGTCGATGCGACATCGGAGCAAAAAACTCATATTCGCTCGGAGGATAGACCTTTTCCACCTCTTCAAAAGGAACAACGGGAAGCCCCTCGAATTCGGGGGTGGGGGGCATGTATTGCTGATGAACCGAAAAAGCAACGACCTGATGAGGGGTATCTCGCTTGAGATAGAAATGGGCCAAGGAGGCAAAATCTTGCACGCCAAAAATAATGACCTTCGCCATACATCTCCATCCTGAAAAAGTTTACAAAGAGTATCGAAGATTATTGGGATTGGTTGCCCGTGTTTTCGATCAGGTTATTTTCGATTAACCAGTTGCGTATCTGCGAGGTAAGTTCCCCCGAGTTATCCATTCGTGGAACTTTATGTTGAACGGAAAGCTCCCCCCCCTTGCGGTGCATCATCCATTTCTCAAACCCCCCTTCTTTGACCCGTTGAATCTGAGGTTTCAGCATGGTGAGGTCCCCTTTACGATGTGCATCGTAATCTTCGTTTAATTCACACAAGGTGCGATCGACAATCATGCTAAATCGATCGAGTTCCTTGGGGGGTTTACGAAACTCAATCAGGTACAAATGATACCCCGGCTGATTGGGTGTGACGGGAAACACAGGGCCAACGTGAAAATCATGCACTTCGGCACCGGTTTCGTTACAGGCACAAGCCACGGCTTTTTCGAGTTCCTCACTGATGAGGTGTTCCCCAAATGCGGAAAGAAAGTATTTGGTTCGCCCCGTGAATCGTAATAGGGGGGGGGAGGTACTCTCAAAGCAAATGGTATCACCTAATAAATAAGACCACACGCCGGCACAACTGGTCACCACCACAGCATATTGAACCCCCACCACGACCTCGGCCAAGGTGTGCCGCACAATCGGTTTTTGTGGAATTTTCCCGTTTTCCAATTCAGAAACGGGAACGAACTCAAAGAACAAATTATGGTTGGGGACCACCCGAAGGAGTTTATATCGCGGGTCCTCCGTAGCAATAAACCCCTCCGAGGCAGGATACACCTCGCAGAAATGGCATTGATCGCCAATCTCATTTTCAAATGCCTTTCGATAAGGCTCGAACTTTGTACCTCCATGAATCACCAGCCGCAAATTCGGCCAAACCTCGCACACACGGGATTTACCGGTGATTGCTTTGATTCGATCAAACAGAACCAATATCCAACTCGGAACCCCACTAATCGCCGAGATATTC
>CAZFDX010000576.1:0-1684 GCA_964518325.1 uncultured Alcaligenaceae bacterium
TGATTCGGTTTTTCCGGCCCGGGCCCTTTGCCAACCAACCGGCGAGTAAACTTTTGGATCCCCTCCGCTACGGAGACGTCTAAAAAATCGGCGATAGTCAGGCTTGCTGCATCGTTGACCCAATCATTGCCGGGCTGACCGGTGCAGCAGTGGCCGCAACGGGTACAAGTAAAATTCAAACCTTCATGAAACCAAGGTTGTTCCATAGTCCTCTCTCTTGTTCTGCTCTCTCATTTTGATTTTGATTTTGATTTCGGGTGCGAATCTAACGGTTTGCCATGTCTTGTTGGTATTGGAATCGTTGCTTCCTGCGGGAATGCGGTGGTTTCATCCTCTCGATCGGGCATCGATCACTCGAACGATTCGCTGACCTTAGATTCAGGGCATTCACCATTGATCCAAGGCGTTGACCAATCATTCGTAACAATGACCCATAATTGATACATTACGATGACTTATTATTGCTTCACAATTACAACGATGACCTATTATTGATTCACCACGATGATTTCAGATTCATAAGGATGGCAAATAATTCAGGGCGATCTTACAGAATGTGCTTTTATTCTATGAGTTGTGCGGTCGTAGGTTTTTGGTTTGTTCATCGAGTTGATCGAGAAGAGAATCGATCGTTTGATTCCGTTGGGTTTCGTTTTCTGTTTCGCTGAAACGATTGAGATAATATGCCTGAATAATTTTCTCGGGAAGCGTGGCCAAGGGTAAAAATTGTGGTTGGCTCGCGAGGTGTTGCCCGACCCGTTGCGCGAATTCTTGAGGGGTTTCCCCCGCTTGCATTTTCAGCCCGAAGCGAGCACTAATTTTCAAGAACCTTTTGAGTTGAATCGATTGTGGGTCCGCCAAGGGGAAGATCGACCCCATGATTTGCCGACGTTTTTTGAGAAGGATCAGAACAATCCCTAGCCCTGCCGCCACCCCTAACAGGAGAACGGGCCAATTGATTTCTTCAACACTCGTCAGGGCTTCCCGTGTCGATTCGGTAATAGCCTGTGCCGTGCGTTGCCGAGCTTTGTTGTCGAACCCCAAGATGTATTGCCTTAAGAACGAAGCGGTTCCTCTTTTCACATCTTCCAGCCAATTCCCCGAGGCTTCGTTGACAGGGGTCGGGTCGAGCGTCAGCCAAGCAAAGGTCAATTCATTGGGGCGCTTCGGGTCTTTTCTGGCGATGAGGACTTCGACCCACGCATGAGCATGCGATTCCCGAATGACGTAATTTCCTTCTCCCACCGATTCGACTCCCCGATAACCCAGAACCAATTGACACGGAATCCCTTGGGTGCGGAGCATAATGGCAAGGGTGGTCGCAAAGCGTTGGCAATGCCCCTGTTTGACGTTGAACAAAAAATCTTCCGTCGGATCGATCTTGCGATCCGCCCGCTTGAGATCGAACGAGTAGGAAAATTCCCCCGAGTTAGAAAGATAATTTTCCAAGGCACGGGCAACCATTTCATGATAGGGGGCCATGAGAAATCGGGTGACCGGATGCCGCGTTGTGAGAACCTCCTTAGGAAGTTGACCTTGCTCAACGAATTTGGCCACCAGATTATCGGTGAACTCGGCAATACGCCTCATACCAATGGGAAGATTCACTAAGCTCGGCCATTCTCCCGGACGAAGGAGCGCAAAACTTTGACCAAAGCCCGATCCATCGGGGATTTTCCACACT
>CAZFDX010000577.1:0-3540 GCA_964518325.1 uncultured Alcaligenaceae bacterium
TAATATCCCAATGGCAGTGCCTTCCCCCCCCCGAAGGCTGCATCCACCGAGTACGGCCCCCGTAATGGCGTAGAGTTCCAAATCCTTTCCAGCATCGGTGGGAGAAACCGAACCGCCATCAAACAAAAGCAGGACCCCTGCGAAGGCCGCTAAGGTACTGCATAGGACAAAGGCAACAATCCGCAGTCGATCCGTAGAAAGTCCCGCATAGCGAGCGGCCGCTTCGTTATAGCCAATGGCAAACCAGTATCGTCCAATGATGGTGGCATGCAACACGGTAGCAATCACGGCCACTAACACAATAAGCCCGATAAACATCATGGGGGCGGTGAGCATGCCATTACTGTTAAAGCCAATCAATCCCGAACGGAGCGAATCCAAAAATGGCTTGGCAGCGGGGTTCGCTTCACCAATACCGGTTAAGCCAACGGTTCTCTCACTCAGCACGCGAGCAATCCCCCGATACACGAACATACCACACAGGGTAACCAGAAAGGCTTGTAATTTGAGTTTGGTCACCAGTAACCCATGAATCAGGCCTGCCAAAGCCCCAAAGGCAATCGCTGCTAGAAAAGCTAAGATCGGGTGAACCCCATTGGAGATCAGCACACCAAAGCCCACTGCGGAAGCTCCCACGACCGAGCCGATCGAAAGATCAATTCCCCCCGTGATGATGAGAACGGCCACACCAACCGTGATAATCCCCAAAAATCCCTGCCGATTGAAGACATCGATGAGATTACTTTGCGTGATGCCCCCCTTGAAAAAAAGCAGTACATACAAGCTCAGTAACAGGGCCACGACACCGGCAACACGCAACATAATCAAAATTCCTTGAACACAGTTTCGGGGAGGGTATTATGCGAGGGTTATCGCCTGAAATTTCATTTGAGGAAAAAGGCGAGGTCTTGTCCAGCCCGATTTGATTAGCCTTGAAGGTGCTTGCGCAGGGTTTCAAATCCCTTGACCTGTTCCCGCAAGAATTTTTCGGTCTCGTTGAGTTCCGCCTGAGTGCTGGTGGTTTGCGCACCAATTTCGTTCAGTTTGGTGCCCCACTCGTTCAAGCGGCTTTCTAATTGAACCAAGGCCCTTTCCAGTTCTGCAGACGGGCCGATCGTCTCACCTTCCGGAGGAATCGTCAGGCTCGATAAAATTTTCGCCAATCCTTGTTCCATTTCCTGCAATAATTGAGCATTATCCAAATTTCGTCTCCCCTCATCGAAATGTCACGAAGAATTTGAAAGATGCAACGGGTCTTACCAAATCTCCCAGATTATTGCAACGCGAAATCCTCACCATGATTACCACAGAGAAGCCCGCGAACCCTCATCCCTCAGGATGATTGCCACAGAGAACCTTCACTTATTTGAAGACGTTCGTTTGAGCATGAGAAATGACGGCAGCAACCAAAGGATGGAGCGATTTTTTTTCGAGAGTGTGGGCAAAATATCGTTCGCGAATCAGCGGAGCTTCGCCGACCACTTTAACTTGGTAGTCGGATGCCACTTCCTCCGCAACAATCGAAGGCATAGGGAAGAAACCGGCCCCCGCTTGCCCGAAGACCTTCATCAAGGCAGTATCGGCAACTTCCCCGCGAATTCGTGGATACATCCTTTCTTGTTGGAACCACGCATCGAGTGCCCGTCGCAGGGAGGTGTTATCCATCGGTACAAGAATGGGGGCACCGTTGAGCGATTGGGGGAAATTTTTGCGGAGTCGATTGGCCAAAGTGGGCGTCGCCAAAAAGGTCACGCCACATTCTCCCAATAAATGCTGATGAACCTTGATTTTCATCCCCGAAGGGGGGGGGGATTCCATCAACACAAGGTCCAGTTGCCGAACCGCCAGTTCTGCAAGGAGCTTCTCGGGTTTGTCCTCTTGGCAATAAATACGGGTATCCTCAGGGGCTGAAAAAAACGGTTCCAGTAATTTGCAGACCGCAATTTTCGGAAGCACATCGGCAATGCCAACCCGCAAGCGCATGCTTGGTCGGCCGCGTCCCTCGATTTGGCTGAGCAACTCGTTGCCCAACTCGAAAATTCTTAAAGTATAGTCGTTAACTAATTCCCCTAATTCGGTTAAAATTAGGACCCGCCCCTTGCGTTCGAACAATGGCCCCTTCAGGGCTTTCTCAAGGGCCGCGATCTGCGTACTAATGGCAGGCTGCCCGATCCCTAGCTCTTCCGAAGCAGGAACCATCCCTCCCATGCGAACGACGGTGGCAAAGGTATAAAGGTGCTGGTAGTTCAGCTTCTCAAACATCGCGAAAACCTTTCATCAATAATTTCAATACTAACAATCAATCGATTCGATGTTTTAATACTACAAGTCGTGAGTATGATTCTTACGGGCCTAACAAACAATCCACAGGAGACAAAACTATGCGAATCATAATCCGACATCATGGAATCGACTTGACCCCTTCGGTTCGGGATATGATCGAAAAAACAATGGACCACGCCTTGGACCGAATCGATCACGATGTTCTTTCGGTGACCGTATTCTTATCCGATGTGAACGGTCCCAAAGGAGGAATCGATAAAGAGTGCCGAATTCTCCTTCATCTCAAGCAAAGGGGATTCTGCACCATTGAAGATAAGGACGATAGCCTCCCTCGAATGATGGAAAGGCTGGCGGATCGGGTCAGCCACACAGTGCGGCGGCATTTAGATAAGCAACATAGTCTACGACGGGGAACCCCGAATCCCAATTGAGTCTTCGCCCGTCTTGCCAACTTGGCTTCCTTTAGCGTAGATTGGTTAGCCTGTTCATTTGAAGGTCAGTTTGATTATCACCGCGGATTTGAACAGAATCCTGCTTGCACCACTCCAGTTTTTCTGATATGGGACAACTTGCCTTGGGGAAACTCAAACCTGTGAAATTTTCGATGGAAACTGGCGGACGGGAACCTAGGGATTGAAACCCGATGGTTTCGGTCGATCCCGAAAGGGCGATGCGTGGGGATAACGAAGCATCGAATGGGGTTTTCGGAACGGGTTTGAGAAAGGCAATCGATCGTGAATTGGGAGATTCAATCTGTGTACGTTGCTTGCTCTTCTTTATGCTTTGGAAGTAGTCCGCTCACCGAGGCCCTGCAAACCATTGGGGACATGAATTTTCAGAAGGTCGATCTGGCGATCCACGAGCAGGGAAACCACCTAAAACCTTCTGAAGTTCTTAAGAATGTCAACAAAGTGGCTACCCAACTGCGCAAGTCGAACGTCGGCTATGTTGCCTTTCATGCCGAGATCGATGCCCCCTCTCTGGAACAATATGCCGAGACGCTCAAGGCCATCTGCCGATTGGGTCGTTTGTTGGCGGTTCCCTTGGTGAATATCCCTGCGGCCCCTTTGGGTTCGGATATGAACGAAGAGGTCAAGCGCCTTACCCAGTTTGTCAAAATTGCCTCTTCTGAAGGCTTGATTCTCACGGTTGAAACCGATTCGACGAAGATCACCGCCAATCCGCAAACGGCCTTGGAATTGTGTCAACGGGTCCCCAAATTAGCGCTCACGTTGGACCCCAGTCATTATCACGTTG
>CAZFDX010000578.1:0-4541 GCA_964518325.1 uncultured Alcaligenaceae bacterium
GTCCCCCCATGGGGCCGGGACCCGCTCCGGGACCGATTGGCGGCGGCGGCACAGGGATGGGAACTGGTACCGCTGATCCCAAAGCAACAGCCGTGAAATCTCGCTATGAATTTGTGGTTGTCTTCGTGTGGAAAGAGAATGCTCCTTCCGATGCCCTTAGGGCCTTCAAGAAAGCGCCTCCTCCACCGGCAAACAACACGGGTAATCCTCCTGCCCCCAGCCCCGGCGGAACTCCTTCCGTCCCCATGACCGGTGGGGGGGGACGTAGAAGCGGCGATGACGATTGATCGGCATTTATAACAATGTGCGGCGATGAACAAGAGAACGCCTCGAGTCATGCAAGCCGGAAGATTGCAACAACGTCGGGCTATTTCAACAAGGTGTCATGGGGTTGTTTCGGGTTCTTTGATCTTTCTTTCATGAGTGAAATATGGCAGCGAAGTTCGATAAAGAAACAATGGTGAAAAACCATTTTTGGTTACTCCTGATTCCCACATTCATCGGGGTCATCCTTTCTGTGGTCGGTGCCGGTTGCGTGGTGACCGATGCCACCGAGGAAAAGCTCAAAGCCTTTGAAAATTCCAAGGCGGGAGCCGGGGACGTCAAACCTTTGGCCGCGGCCGTTCGGCAGGAAGAGCAGAAAGAAAAACTCCTCCAAAAACGACAAGAACGCTGGGCCGAAGGGTGGAGACTCCAAGGAACCGATCGGTATGAGGATGGCAAATTGGTCGAAAAGAGTTTGTTCACTTGGCCTACGGAAATTCCCCTCACTGATGAGGAACGCCGGAAACTCGAAAACCTCAAATTCGGTGAAGATATTCAAAGTATGACCGGTGTGCTGACGAATATCCGTGAGAACTACAAAGATATTTATCCGAATCTCCTGAAGAGTATCGAGCCGCTACAAGTCGGCGAAAAAAATAACTGGAAAGCGGTTCTGGAACATGTCGTCGGTTGGGTCGAAAATCCCAGCGGTGTTCGTGACCCTACATCCGAAGAGGCTTGGTTAGCCTTGGAACTTTATTGGGTCCAAAAAGATTTTCTCACTGCCTTGGCCAAGGTCAATGAAAGCTCGGCCCATTTCACTCCCGTGACCAAAGAACAAGCCTCGGTTTATTTGACCCGTTTCCCCAAAGCGAAAAAAACAACGGGGTTTGATCCGAAGAATCCCAAAGTGGCCAGCTTTGAAAATCGTCATTGGTTGGTGACTCTCGAACTGGTTGAGGTGGAAGGAACGCCGACCATTCGCGGTGAATTGACGAACAAATCGCCAGGGATTCAATTGCTCGGCCTTCAAAATGAGATGACCCTGTTGCTCAAACTGAATCCGGCCCCCAACACTAAGCCGACCCCCTTTGTGATTCAAGGCTCTTCGTTGGCGGGGGGCGACACGATGCAAATCAAGTACATCCCAGAACTGCACAAAGTGCTTGAAGGAAGCCCGACGGGTATCTTCCAAGTGAAACAACAAATCGATGCTCGCAGCGCACCGGTGAAATTGATTGATCGACTGGTGGTGGGCGAAACTATGGGAGGCTGGAGTTCCAAACATGCGGAATATGTGTTGGAACAAAGTAATTTCACCAAAGCAGCCATCGAAAAAGAAGCCAAAAGGAAAAGCGGTATGGCCATGACGGGGATGGCCATGATGGGGGGAAGCGTCGGGATGATTGGGACCCCTCCGACTGCCATGATGGGGGGGGGGCCAACTCCCATGACCCCGATCGGGCCTACACCTCCGAGCGGATTGGGGATGATGGGAGGCCTAGGTGCCATGGGAGGCGGTGCAGGGACACCTCCGAGCTTGACCGAAAGTGGTATCCGCCGCGATCGTTATGCCTCGGTCACGGATCAAGTTCGTGTGATTCCCGTGGGGATGCGTTTGGTTGTCGATCAAACCTATCTGCAAGATGTTCTCATTGCGGTTGCCGAAACGCGAACCCGCTTCCAAACCACTCAAATGACTTGGCAGCGTTATCAAGGTACGGCAGCCAATGTTTTTGGCGGCATCTCTCCTTCCGGTCCTTCGGGGCCTTCCGGTCCGACTCTTCCGAAAGGGGGCTTCCCACCCGTCTTCCCGAAAGGTCGGGATCGGGATGATGATAGTGGTGCTGGGGGTGGCGGGATTCCGAGTTTCCCCATGTTTCCAGGCTCAGGATTCCCTTCCTCAAGTGCTGCCAACGCCGATGACCCGACTTTGAACAATCTCATCGAAGTGGCTATCTACGGATTGTCCACGATCTATGAGAAATATGAAGATAAGAAAACTCCCGCAAAAGGATCAACGGGTTCAACTCCGATTCCCACTCCGATGGGAAATATGGGTACACCAGCACCGATGCCGATGGTACCAATGGGAATGGGTAACACCGGTACACCGATGCCGATGATGCCAATGGGAAATATGGGAACACCAGCACCGATGATGCCAATGGGCATGGGAAATATGGGTACACCAACACCGATGCCGATGGCGCCAATGGGCATGGGAAATATGGGCACGCCTATGACGCCTGCGAAACCATGACCTATTGTAAAAACATCGGGATTGCCCAACTAAGTAGGGAAAACTATCGTTTAATTAATGAACTACCAATATATGAGAAATGAACGGGTATATTAAGGAGAAATCATAATGGCTGCCGCAGGTGGGTTCAAAGGCTTCTTGCTCGAAAAAGGCGAGAAAGTCGCATTGATTACAGGGGGTGTCCTCGGCCTGCTACTGGTCGGCTGGGGGATTCTCAATTTATTCTCAATCGAAGAGAGTAAAACTTCCGAGGCCCTCGCCAAGAGTATGAATCAATCGATTGAGCAAATCAAAGGGAAGCTCAATCAAAAGGTCGATCCCCTTCCGGAACCGACAGGGACCATTTCCCAACCTTTAACGGTTGCAACCGTGGCACGGGGGGAACCTCTGCCGGTTCTGTTTGATCCCCACAAAATGCCCGATAATCGTCGCTTTAATCCCGAAGTAGCCAAAGTGGTTGAAGGTCAAATCGATGTGGTTTATCTCAAAATTCGGGCCAACGATATTGTGTTGGAATTCGATAAAGACCGCACCACAGTGAAGAAAGTTCGTTTGGGTGTTCTCACGACACGCAAAGAAGAACTCAAGAGCGATTTGGGCAAATATGCCAGCGACTTGGTGGGTAAGGTCAAAAATCCCACGCCTCCGAGTGTGCTTGGGAATGCCGGCTTCGGTTACCTTGGCGGGATGGGGATGGGAGGAGGCCCGCTGATGCCACCCAACTTCGGCAATAAAGGTGGTTTCCCGATGGGATTGATGGGGGGGCCAATGCTTCCTCCAACGGGAAATATCGGACCGCCGATGGGATTGATGGGGGGGCCGATGCTTCCTCCGGGTCCTATTCCTGGAGGGAACCGAGGTGCGTTGGGAGTTCCTCCCGGCCCTGGTATTGGTGATTCCGGTATGGCCGGCGGTCCCAGCATGTATGATAATGGTTCTACTGCTTTCACTCTCGGGGCAGGCTTAGAACGGCGAGATGTCCAATATGTCGAGGCCAGCGCCGATGATGAAGCCACCCTTGAGAAGGAAATCAACGGCCGCCCCTTGGCCGATACCATTCGACCCGAACGGATGGCCATCATTCAAGCCTCGTTCCCTTACAAAGAACAACTCGAAAAAATCCGCATTGCTCTCCGCTTGAAGAGCATTGAGGAGGTTCTGCAAAATCCCGATACGGTTCCCGTTTTCGCTGGTTTTGAAGTTCAACGCCGTATCATCGATCGCTTCGGTCGGCCCGTTCTCCCCTCCGGAAGCAAAGACGAGTGGAACCCGCTTCCCTATCTGTTGAACGGTCACGAACTGAATATGGTCAAACTTTGGCCCAATCCCGAAGAAAAAGATCATCAATGGGTGATGCTCGATCCGACCAATCGCTTGACGGTGACGCTCCCCTATCCAATTGCAGGGAAATACCCCTCACTCCGTTTGCAAACCCTGTTGAATACCATCGATAAACGGAAAGCAGCCAATAAAACTCCTGTTCCGCCTCCGGTCCCGAGCCGTTTCAAGTTTGAAGATAAAGAAGGTTTGTTCGGCGGAGGATTCAGTCGTCCTGCAGGAAGGAACGAGTTCTTCGGAGCGGGGGGCAACGCTCCTCCACCGAGCGCTTACAACCCCTTTGGCAAAAAGGATAACGATATGGGTGCCGGCGCGACCAATCCTGTTTTGGATTATCCCGAATATGTGTTGCTCCGGTTCCATGATAATACGATCGAAGAAGGATTTGAATATGAATATCGCGTCCGAGTTCTGATGCGCAACCCGAACTATGAGAAAAAGGAGCTTGTCTCGGTCGAGGACGATGCCAAAGTTCCCATTCTCCCCGCAAATCCCTACGAGGGCTGGACGCAGATTCCCGGACGGGCTTCGATCAAACGCGAGAAAACCTTCTATGCCGTCGATGCGCTCCAAACCTACGACAAGAAGAACCCAACCAAACCGGTGGGGCCTAACGAAGTGGGACTCCAGTTCCATCAATGGGTGCTTCGTCTGAAAACTTCGCCAAGGACCCAAG
>CAZFDX010000579.1:0-5245 GCA_964518325.1 uncultured Alcaligenaceae bacterium
AGGGAATTCACCACACCTTTTGCTATTCTGCAATCCCTCGTCTTTGCCAGCTCAAGAAAATACATCGAGTAGAAGTTTTGGTTCAGATCGAATATAAAAACTCTTGTCAATTCGTTTTATAGTTCCGCCGAGAATCAGAAAAAATGCTCGGCATACTGGGAGCCTAACAGATGGAACCCCAAAAAGACCCGAACTTTGAGGTCACAAAATCGTTTGAGGTTCCATCCCCTCCCGACAATATCCCCCTGTCCGCCCAAGCTAATTCACCCCCGAACGAAGCGATCTCGGGTTTTGAACCCCACGAAGCAATACTGGGTTTTGGTCCCTCTTTAGCTCCGGATGATATTGGAAGTTTGGGTCCTTACCGGATCGTGAAAGAGCTAGGAAGAGGGGGCATGGGTGTCGTCTATGCTGCTATCGATACCCGTTTGGAAAGGCGATTAGCTCTCAAGGTAATGTTAGCCCATTTTGCGGCGATACCGCATGCCAAGGCACGATTTCTGCGCGAAGCTCGAGCGGCCGCCCGAATCAAACATGATCATATTGTCACGATCTACGAAGCCGATGAACACAACGGGATTCCCTACATCAGCATGGAGTTTCTCGAAGGTTCCCCCCTTGATGAGTATCTCAAAAAGAAAGGCCCCCTTTCGATCCGAGAGATTGTCCGAATTGCTACCGAAATAACAGTTGGGCTTGCTGCTGCTCATACCTGGGGGTTAGTTCACCGAGATATTAAACCAAGCAACCTTTGGGTAGAGGCCCCGAACGGTCGCATCAAGCTACTCGATTTTGGGCTGGCCAAGCCCATACACGCCGAGACCGAAGTGACCCAAAGCGGTGCGATTGTCGGCACACCCGCTTATATGAGTCCCGAACAAGCCCGTGGGGAAAAGGTCGATCACCGTAGCGATTTGTTTAGCCTTGGAGTCCTGCTGTATCGACTTTGTGCGAACCGCCTCCCCTTCGAGGGACCCAACACGATGGCGATCCTTATGGCATTGGGTACGAAAGAACCGCTCCCCGTGCGTGATCTGAATCCTTTGGTTCCCGAACCTTTGGCGGAATTGATCCATCAGCTTTTGTCAAAGAATCCCGATAATCGCCCCCAGAGTGCCGAGGAAGTTCGGAATCGTCTCTTGCTCATCGCACAGAGTTTAACGGCATCACACACGCTGCCTGCTGTCACACCGTTAATGGCCCCCTTAACCTTGGAAGCGCGATCCAACTCGAATCCCACACCAGTTCAACCAGCGAGTCAATTTGTTGGGATTGATGCGATCCCCAATAAAACTCAATCAGCTCTCACTCCAGTGCTGGACTCGGAACCAAGCACATCCCCGAATCGCCATCCATCCTCGCTCAGAAAAGTTCGGTGGTTCCCAATCGGAATAACATTGGGAGTTTTGCTCATCCTCGGGATCACGATTGTCATGATGATGAAATCAAAAAATGATCCCGTAACTCAAAACAATCCGCCGGAGAAAGACCCTCTCCTCCAAGAAAATCCCAAGGAGAAGCCGCCAAACAAAAGTACCACAGATGATGAATCGAAACCGAAAATCATAATCGATCCCGATCGTATAGCTGCCGAATATGCCCTATCGATTGGTGGTTCCGTTGGAATCCATGCGAATAATCAATTCAAAATCATTTCCCAGCGTGCGGAGCTTCCCCAAGGGCCGTTTGTCGTGACTCATTTGATTCTTTCCAAAAAAGGGATCATAATTACTGATGAAAACCTCAGTCACTTTCAGGACTGCAAACACCTAGAACGTCTCGACCTTGCATGGTCTCGGGTGAGTGATGGAGGACTGGCTTACTTCCAAGATTGTCAGGAACTAAAAGAAATTATCCTCACGGAAACCAAATTGACCGACAAGGGATTAGCGTATTTGAAAGATTGCACGAATGTCCAAATTCTATTTTTGACAGGGACCCAAGTCAGCGATGCTGGCTTAGATTACCTCAAAAATTTTAGGAAATTGCGGTACGTTGATCTGAACGGAACTCAGGTAACGCCCCAAGGGGTGGAAGAATTACGAGCAGCTTTACCGAACTGCAAAATCCATTTTGTGGCCCCGAAGAATCAACCTCCTGTCATCCTCGATCCCGATCGAAAAGGGGCGGAATTTGTTATTTCGGCTGGGGGGGCAGTCAAAATTCACTTGAATGGATTCGATCGCGATTATATGCGGATTGCAGACCTTCCTAAAGAGAAATTTACCCTAAAATTTGTGATGCTGCCCGATAAAAAGTTCGACGAACAAGGGCTAAAAAATCTCAAAGATTGCAAAAATATCGAGTCTATTCACCTGCAACAAACTTCGGTTACCGATGTGGGATTAGAGAATTTCAAAAATTGCAAAAATCTCGATTATCTCAATCTTTCATCAACTCGAATCACAGATGTAGGATTAGTGAATTTCAAAGATTGTCATAAACTCAAGGGGCTTTATCTCTCGGATACGATGATAACCGATGTAGGACTCGCCTATTTCAAAGATTGTCCTCACCTGACACATCTCGAAATCAGCCGAACCAAGGTCACCGATGCTGGCTTGGCCCACTTTCAAAATTGCAACAACCTCAAGTATCTCTATCTGACCGATACTTCCGTAACCGATAAGGGTTTGGCCTACTTCAAAGATTGTCACCAACTAATAGAAATCAGCTTGGTGAACCTGAAAATCAGTGGTAAAGGTTTGGCCTCTTTCAAAAATTGCAACAATCTCAAACTTTTGCAACTCTCGGGATGCCCCATCACGGATGAAGACCTCAAAGAATTAAAGAATTTCAAAAGTTTGGGTACCGTTGTTGTCCGAAATACCGCTGTCACGCTCAAAGGAATCGAAGAATTGCATCAGGCGCTTCCGAACTGCACCATCAGCCACGAAGGGGGAGTCAGCCACCCCAAGAAATCACCCGCGAGCCGGAAGACGCTAGGAATCGGTTTCGGTTTCCAGTTATCCCGTCTGAGAACCGGTTATGAAATTCTCAGGTGAAGAATCCCCATAGCTTTCCGTAGCAACGAAATCATTCCTTGAGGAACGCGCCTATCTCGATCGGAATGTTCCTCAGGTGGACAGATATTTAGATGGATTCCGCAAATTGCATCTCGGCAGAAATCGGGGCTTATCGTTGCCTGCCTTCCCATATAACGAATGAAGACGTATGAGGTGGAATTGATGGCAGCCAAACGCTTAGATGGACAACAACTTTCTCAAACAATTCGTGGGGAAATTGCCAACGCAGTCAAACAACTGGCTCATTCGAGTGGCATCATCCCCGGACTCGCAGCGGTTCTCGTCGGGGATAATCCCGCCAGCGAGGTGTACGTTCGCAATAAACGTCGGGCGTGTGAATCGGTCGGGATCGCCAGTTGGTTACATCGTCTCCCTGCAAGCACCACGCAGGCCGAGTTGTTGAACCTGATCGAAAAACTGAATCAAACGCCGGAAGTTTCGGGCATTCTTGTTCAGCTTCCCCTTCCGAAACACATCGACGAAGGGAAAGTAATTTTGGCCATTAACCCATTAAAGGATGTTGATGCCTTTCATCCGGAGAATTTAGGTCTTCTGACCGCAGGTCACCCGCGATATTTACCTTGTACCCCGTTTGGTGTGCAACAAATGTTAAGCCGATCGGGTATTCCCACAGCAGGGGCCAATGTGGTGATCCTTGGCCGATCGAACATCGTAGGAAAGCCAATGAGCCTGATTCTGATGCAGAAGCCGTCCGCGCATTTCCCCGAGGCAGGAGATGCTACCGTAACGGTTGTGCATCGAGGTACCCGCTCGTTGGAGAAGGTTTGTCAAAGTGCCGATGTGTTGATTGCTGCAATCGGGGTGGCCCATTTTGTGAAGCCCGAAATGGTTCGCTTGGGGGCCACAGTGATTGATGTGGGGATTAACTCGGTCGGTGGAAAAATTGTGGGTGATGTGGACCCGTCGGTAGCTGAGGTGGCCGAATGGCTTTCCCCCGTGCCCGGAGGGGTCGGCCCGATGACCATCACCATGCTTTTGTATAACACTCTACGGGCGGCACAATTGCTTCGGAGTCAAACGGAATGAATCTCAATACTTCCGCCGCGACACGGGTCGGCTTATCGATCAGTGCTGCCTTGGGCGTATCCGTCGCGCTTTACTTGGGGCGTTCTATTTTTATCCCCTTGGTCTTTGCAATTCTTTTGGCCGTCATGCTTTATCCGGCCGCTCATTGGTTGCGTAGAAAATTCCGCCTACCTTGGTTTTTTGCCTGTTCGATCGTCATTTCGTTGATGGTCGTGGTGTTCGGCGGGGTCTTTACCGGTTTTGCTTTGGCGGTTCCTTCTTTGCTGCAAGAAATTCCCAACCCACAGGACCCGAGTGCTTTGAAGGATGTTTACAAAAAAGTTCGTCAGACCGTCAGCAGCTTCTTGCCCATTTCTAGCGAGCGCGTGCTGCCCCCCAATGCCGAAGATTCTCGCGCTTATGTGTATATCGAAAAACTCCTCACGGGCGGATACATCACCGATCAACTTTTGAATCTCTCGAAACAGGGTTTAGCCATCATTTTGGAAAGTATCGTTGTGTTGTTCGTGATGTTGTTTCTGCTTCTCGAAGGGGATATGCTGGCAGCGCGGATCAAAAACGTCTTTGGGAAAAGCAAATTGATTCAAAGCCACGTCGGGTCGGCCTTGAACGAAATGGCCCAATCGATTCGTTCCTACCTCGTGTGGCGAACGGTGGTGAATATCGGGCTGGGGGCCTTTCTCGGGGTCATTTATTATGCGTTGGGTTTGAATCAACCTTGGACGTGGGCATTATTGACCGTCGTGTTATGCTATGTTCCTTATATAGGGACGATCATCGCGGGCGTGCCCCCCGTTCTCGATGCGATCATTCATACCAATGCGTGGATCGCGGTGGTGATTCTCATTTTGTACATCATTATCTCAACCGTTGAAGGTTACATTATCGTCCCTGTGGTCATGGGTCGGAGCATGGACCTAAATGCCACCACCGTGATGCTAGCTTGCCTGTTTTGGGATTTTGTTTGGGGAACCCCAGGGCTATTTTTGGCGATGCCAATCATGGCCGGCATTCGTGCAGCGCTAATGCATGTGGAAGGAATGCAAGCATGGGCGCTCTTGATGAGTACCGAACGAACCGCAACCGAAACCGAAAAGGCCGCCGATAACGAAGAACTCTCGAAACTCTGGCTCTTACACACATCTGACGCTGCAGACGACCTACCCTGTGTA
>CAZFDX010000580.1:0-4935 GCA_964518325.1 uncultured Alcaligenaceae bacterium
CAATATCCCGTTGTTGCACTTCGGGAATCAAGCGTTGCAGGGCCTTCCAGAAAAATCGAGTGAATAAGGAACGCTGAAATTCTTCGATTCCGGTACGCCAAAATTGTTTGGCCAGCTTCCAAAATCCTGCAAACAATGCCATCTCAGAAAGGTCCCGCAAGGAGACATCGCGAAAACGATACCCCTCCCGACGAAAGGCTAGCACGGCATTGGGGCCGGCTTCGATTCCTCCGCGAATCATCCGAGTGAAGTGCACGCCCAAAAAAGGTAATTGGGGATTCGGCACCGGATAGATCAGATTCCGCACCAGATAGCTTTTTTCGGGGCGAAGCTGGTAATACTCACCACGAAAAGGAACAATCTGAACTTCGGGATCCAAACCACATAATCGAGCCACCCGATCGGAATACAGGCCCGCACAATTCACCAAGCCCCGAGCCTGCACTTCCCCTTTGGTGGTCTCTAATATCAAACCGTTGTTTTCTCGTTTGACCCCCAAAAACTGGGCCGAGGTGTGAACTTCCCCCCCCAGCTGTTGAATCAACTCGGCATATTTACGGGCAACGGCGGGATAATCGACGATACCGGTTTCCCTGACAAAAATTCCCGCAATTCCGCTAACATGGGGTTCGTATTCCTTCAAACTGCTATGGTCTAGTCGTCGGGTGTGCAGGCCATTCGCTTTTCCGCGCTGTTCGATCATCTCAAGAGCAGGAAGTTCCTTCGGATCGGTGGCCACAATCACTTTACCGCAGCGCTCATGAGCAATGCCATGCTCCGCACAAAAGCGATACAGCTCCTCTCGACCAAGGGTACAAGTGCGTGCTTTGGCCGAACCCGGTTTATAGTAAATGCCCGAGTGAATGACCCCGCTATTGTGCCCCGTCTGATGAAGGGCAAGGTCTTTTTCGCTTTCGATGACACCGACACGCAACCCCGAACGGGCCAAGGCCAGTCCTGTGGCGAGACCAACGATCCCCCCGCCGATAATTCCGATTTGATAATTCCCCAAACTCATAGTGGAATTCCTTTGGGCGTCTAGACTCGATCTTGTGAAATAGTTTCCTAAATCATTGATAGGTCTCAACTACCCCGAGAGGAACTATGGTCATCACCGAGGTGATTCCCCAACGAATTCCGGAAATCTTGGTCGTCCGCTATCGACAATTTGCCGATTTTCGTGGTCATTTTGTCGAGACGTTGCGGACGGCTCCTTTCGCTCAAAACGGTGGCCATCCTCTCTTGCAGGGGACCACTCTGCAAGGTGCCCAATTCGTTCAGGTGAACGAAAGTTATTCGGTTGCCAAGACCTTTCGAGGGTTGCATTTTCAACATCCCTATCAAGGAAAGTTGGTGCGGGTAATCAGTGGACATCTGATCGATTTTGCCGTTGATATTCGGCCCAATTCGCCAACCTTTGGTCAGTTATTAGCCTACGAAATGCCAGAACGATTAGGGCACGATTTTGCGGAATGGATTTGGATACCCGCCGGCTTTGCTCATGGGATTTACATGCGGGAAAAATCGGTGATCGAGTATTTTTGCACCGCAGTTTGGAATCCACAAGGCGAGGTCACCCTGTCCCCGATGACACGGGGTTTGCAGTTTGATTATTGCGACCCCAGCTTGAAGCAGATTTTTTTGGATGCCTTGGCGGACCCTGAAACGAAACTAAAAGATCGCGATCGGGATGGTTTACAACTCAAAGAATGGTTAGAGCATCCTTTGGCGGCCCATTTTGCTTACGAGCGATGGAAATAATTCATGTGGTGAGGCAATCCCGACATAGGGCTTGAGTACCCCGTATTGTTGCGAGTTGCCTGTATTGAGATGAGTTGCCCGTTTCGGTGTATTGGAGCGGTGGAAGAATAATTTTGATGGGGGGTGGGTCATTTCTTTTTCAGGACTGGCTCAAAAGTGACCAGTACCTTCGTCATGAGGGGGGGGATTTTCTTCGTATTTGCTTCAAAAAAGCGGTGATCGTTATCTTTGGAGCTTTCTACAGGAATATCGAGCATCGAATCGGGGAAATTGGCAACGCTGATGAATTCTCCATTATTGGCCAAATAGTAGGGGGGGTCGTTCGGATTATCGGGGTCTTTAAGAAACCGACTCCCTGCGAAGACCCAGTTGATGGCCATTTCTTTTTTATTCTTGGCATCGTAAATCCAAGATTGGGCGGGCACGGTTTTCAGTTCTCCCTTATCGTGATAAGTCAAATATACTTTGATTTCCGTACCTGTGGCGGGTTTATATTTGGGCTGAAATTGAGTGGGAGACCCCACTTCGGCGCCAACGGCTAACAGGGCAGTATGAATCAATCTTCCATCCAGATCGACGCGAAGGATGGCTTCGTGTTCTTTGCGATTTTGCCGAGTGAGCAGCACTTCTAAAGGCCCCCGACGCAGGCAGACCTCGGCTAGAACGTGAACGACCTTGCTCCCATCTTCACGGGTATCAATGTAAAGGGGAAGTCCCTCCTTAAGGGGTTTCGCCGTTTTGGGGATAGGGGGGTCTTTCTCGGGGGGCGTTTTCATATCTTCGTCTTCTGGCTCTACCGGTTTGGGATCATCAGGGTCTTTGGAAAGGGGAATCGGAACCTCTACCGAAGATGCTGATGAACCCGAACCTGTAGGAGCTACGGAGAGAGAATTTTGGCCCTCGCGGCGAGGATTGCCCCCCCCCGTTCCTTGAGAAGATTTGGGGCGGGGCCGCTCTACATTCTGCGACAACAAAGTTTCTCCAGGGTCTTTCGAGTTGCTGCAACCGATCAAGCCGAGAGATAATGGCACTAAAAGGATCAGTCTCTTGAAAGAGATGATTGGCTCGTTCATTGAAAGACTCCAGAGAAAGAAACCGAGATTGTATAGGCAACTATTGTGCCAAACAGGCCAAGGCTCTACAAAGTCATTCTAGTTTTCTCTCAGCTCAGAAGAAAGTAACAAGCGGTTCCCATGATTTCCAAGCAGGATTGGTCAAAATATCGCCAACAAATGATGCTCGATCCGACGATTATCAACTTGAATAAGGGTCCGTTTGGCCCGTTGCCGCAGGTGGTATTCGATCAGGCAACGCGAGAACGTCGCGATTTGGCAGCGGAGCCGACCCATTATTTTGTTCGACTATTGCCGCCACGATTATGGGAAGCGCGTTGTCGTGTGGCAGCATTTTTGGGGACGACCCCCCAGCAATTCATCTTCACCGCCAACGTTTCGGTAGCCATCAACATCATTGCTTCGGGGTTGCACCTTCCTGCAGGAGAAATTTTGTTGACCGATCATGAATATGGGGCCATGCACTGGTGCTGGCAAAGGGCAGCCGCCCGACAGGGACTTGTTTTTAAGACCTTTGCTTTGCCCACGAAGACCGAAGCCCCCGAAGAGATCTTCCGCGCTGCCGTGCAAGCCATGATCCCGCAGACTCGTCTTTTTTTCTTCTCCCATATTTTATCTCCCACGGGTTTGGTGTTACCTGCCCAACGATTAGTAGCCGAGGCTCGTCGGCGGGGGATTATCACGGTTGTCGATGGGGCACATGCCCCCGCTATGATCGATTTGAACTTGGCGGAAGTCGATGCCGATTTCTATTGCGGCAATGCCCATAAATGGTTGCTGGCACCAAGTGGAGCTGGATTTCTGGCTTGGAGGGGGACCCTTGGGGATCGCTTGGAACCGATGCAGGTGAGCTGGGGCTATCACAAGTCGGGGCGACCTTTGGATGAACCAGATGAGTTTGGCTCGACACCACGAACCCGTTACCTTGAATTTGAAGGGACCCGCGATCCGGCACCTTGGTTGAGTATCCCCACTGCGATCGATTTTCAAAGTGGAATCGGCTGGTCCAACATTCGTCAGAGAATGCGAGAATTAAGTGACCATGCACGGCAGAAACTCACGGCCTTGGGGTTAACCGAAGCCACCCCTCGGAACCCACAACTCAGGGGTTCCCTCACTGCGTTCGAATTACCCCTGCAAGGAAAAAAACAAGCACAGGTACTTCGTGATGAAATTTGGAAACACCGGATTGAGATTCCCATCGTGGAAAGGCCCGATCGCTTATTGATTCGAGTTTCGGGACATTTTTATAATCAGGAAGAGGAAATCGACGCTTTGGCTGCCATTTTGCCCTCAGCAATCGCCGTAGCAAGCCAATCCTGATGAGCTAAAAAATAGGCACAAAAGACGATTCGATGACTTCTCGTCATCAATCATCATTCAGGTCGGAAGAACTACGGTGGATAAAAATTTTCGGAACGACAATCGACATGGAATCAGAATCTATGTGGAACGGGAATTTCTGTGAAGAGAAGGTCAAATTCTTCTACCAAGATTGTAACTTGGTTGTCGGAGTCTATAATTCCTTTCCTATTACTCATTTCGAGTATAGACATATCTCTTAGGAGTATTGTTATGAAATGGTGTGGAATCACTCTCTCACTTCTCGTTCTTTTTGGTTTCAGCACGGCAGCCGATAAGGAAGCCCCAAAGTTTGATGCCAGCAAGCTCGAAGGAAAGTGGAAAATTACCTCGGGCGTCAAATACGGAGAAAAACTGGACGAAAAGGCCTTCGCGGGTGTCGTCACTATCGAAAAAGGTAAAATCACCATCAAAGATGAAACTACCACGCATGTGATGAGCTTCAAGATCGACGCCAGTAAAAACCCCGTTGAGATTGATATGACGGGTCTGGAAGGCCCCGCGAAGGACTTCAAATCGGAAGGGTTGATTGAATTGAAAGGGGATGACTTGAAATTGGTCTATTCTTTTCCGGGTGAGAAACGTCCCACGGCATTCGAGAGCAAAAAGGATAGCAAGGTTCTTTTCTTCACGCTCAAACGAGAAAAATAATTCTGCTTCTTTTCTTCAAAACGAGTCGGCCTCCCTGAGATTTTAGGTAGTCGATTTTTTCGCAGGATTGACCACTTCAAACATGCCC
>CAZFDX010000581.1:0-3177 GCA_964518325.1 uncultured Alcaligenaceae bacterium
AGAATATGATTACGACTCCCAACGTTTCAATGGCCTCGAAGCGGCCGGACCCATTGCAAGTTGATAGCGGCCGGCGATCGATTTGCCGAGCCGTATGTTTATTGTTTCAATGGCCTCGAAGCGGCCGGACCCATTGCAAGGGCACCCTTCGTAACATACCAATTCTAAAGGACTTGTCAAGTGGTTTTGCCCAGACCCCCTCCATTTTAACGATCATACAAACGTCTTATTCTCTGTTAGGTGCAACTAATTTGCACTTAACCTCTTACCCTGTATAACGTTACCGTTTTGCCCAGACCCCCCCCTGTTTGAGGCCTTGCGGGGGGTGTGGGCACTTTCTCTCTCTTACCCAGATTACCTATCTTATCAGCCATCAAAGATCATCACTCGATGGAGTTTCGTCCGTCTCTTTTTCACTCCATTGCGACAAACTTTTGGCAAGTTCATCTAACCAATACTCTAACAAGGTTTCTGCTCGTTGCGATTGCCAAAACTCTTCCCAAATTTTTAGAGTATAGCCAAAGCGATCTTTTAACAAGCGATACCCCCCATCGGGACCTTTTTCAAAATCGTTTGGCATTAATCGTTGTTGATTACAGACCATAAGAACCCAACGATCCACCACCGGAACTCGCATCGGTTCCATGAGATCGCAAGACAAGGAAGGGCGACCTGCTCGGTACTCGTGGAGTGCACCTAAGTAAATCTCGTATCCTTTGGCTTCGGCCCGAGCGGTGATCCGATTGAGCAAAAGAGTGTAGCCGAGACTAAGCAGAGCATTGGCAGGATCGGTAGGAGGACGACGCACTCGTTTGGGGAAACTCCAAGGAGGAAGAATGAGGTCGCGGAATAACTGGAACCAAAGGCTCGTGGCAGTCCCTTCGATCCCGAGCAGTTGCGGAACCGATTGAGCTTGTTGGGCTTGCCATTTGAGTTGAGCGAATTGTTCCATAATAGCCCCCGCTTGAGAGACACCGTGCCGTTGATAATGTCGAGCAGCATCGTTCATGGAATCGATCTTGGCCAGAATCAGTTGAATGCTCCAAGCCAAGCGGGCTTTGGGAAGAGCAAAAATCCGATGTTGCCGGACCCGTAACAGAGTGGTAGGCGGATCGGCCCGATAGAGTCTGCCGCGACACTTCTGCCCCGAAGGAGTCATCCAAACGGTTTGAATGCCGTGTTGGAAAAGGATTTCGAGAGCATTGGCTGAGACAGAAACCTCGCCGTAGCAAATAATCTCGCTGAGAGTTTTGGGAATCAAACTCATGGGTTTGCCCCCCAAGGGAGTGAAAACCAATTGATCGTTCGAGACTTTCAAAGAGCCAGGCCCAACGAGATGGGCAATGGGTGTGGAGACAGAAGTTATACGTCGCATGAGTTCCCCCGTTGAGAGGTCAAAGCTGGTTTATCTTTCATCCAAGCAGGTCGCCGAGTTAAATGGGCAGGAGCATGGGGTGCCAAAGAAGACAAGACGGATAAGCGAGCGCCCGGAAACTCCCAAGTCCAGAAGCCGCGAGGCAGTTGAACGAGATAATTTCGCCGCAACTCGGACCAACTAAGGCCAAGAACCGCTTTTGCCAAATGTGCGACCCGATCGCGCGTAACTTGATCAAGGAAGTGAAAAACTTCAGGAGCGTTATCGGCAAATAAATAGACCTGTCGCCAGTCACGGAGTTGATTATTGATGCTGACAATCCATTTCCCAAGGTTGAAAGCAGCCATATCAATTTTGTCACTAGGAGGAGTGGTCATCTCGAAAAGTCGCGTCACCATATCATCAATTTTTTTTCGGGGGACCACATAACCAAATTCAATGGCCCCAGGTAAAACCAAAGAGCGTTGTCGGAACTCAGTTCCCAACCAAGGGAACCCATGACCGACAGGGATAGGAGAATTTTCCTTCTTGAGCTTTTGGTGACGTTGAGCCAAAGTAGTCTTGATGACGTGGATAGCAGTGTGAGCGAGCTTGGCATCGCGAGCCAGCAAAAGCAAATCGTCGGCATATCGAAAAAGGGCAACGCCACCTTGAGTGTTTTGATTGAGGAGCAAGATCGCTTCATCAACGGAATGAAGTGCCAAGTTGCACAACAGAGGCGAAAGTGAACTTCCTTGCACTAAGCCAGCAAGCCGTTGCCACCAAAAGCGTCCGACATTTTGGCCACCGCTGAGTAAAATTTGATCGAGCAGATGAAGTAAATCCCCATCATCGATCGTTTTCCTAAGAGCCAATTTCAGGGAAGCATGATCAATCGTAGGAAAACAATTCGCAACATCTAAAGGCACCGCAAAGGCAAAGCGTTGCGGGTTTTCGGAATTAACGGATAAAACTGTGGAAACGGCATCGAGTGCTCCCGCAACAGAACGTCCTTGCCGAAAGCCGTAACTGTGAGGAGCAAACATCGGCTCGAAAATCGGCTCCAAAAGCTGTTTGATGGCAGTGTGTACAATCCGATCACGAACATTCAGAATGCCAAGTTGTCGTGTTTCGTTGGGTTTATTGTGTTTAGGTACCTCGATCAAGCGAGGCGGCTGGGGCTTGTAGGATTTCTGATAAAGCTCCTCAACGAGCCGAGCCAAATATCGCCCTACATTCGACCCGATACTTGAGCAGGTCACTCCATCGGGTCCAGGACTGTCGGCCCCTTCTGCAGAGGAGACGCGAGCCCAGGCCGAGAAGATGTTCCGCCGATCCAACAAATAAGGCATCAACCCTGCCAACGGACGAGAAGCAGCCCGTGTCAACTGGTAGATTTCTCGTTGAAAAGCGTTGAGATCAACCGAATCGTTTGATTGTTTGGTCGGAACCGACTCGAGAGACTCGGTATCGGGAGTCCCCAAGTGAACAGCTTCCGAAGGTCGGGTTGGAATTTCAATTCGGCTTCGGCCATCGATCCAAGAGGGGACCTCAACCAGCGAGGTTTTCTCCTCGGCTGGCATGGTCAGTGTTTGAGCCGTTCCACTGGGAATGATTTTGGAGTCAATCATGGTTTTAAATGATCCTCATCGGGACGCACAAGAACAGATTGGTTTTGAGAAAGAATGACGGCCGCAGGACAATTCAATGGGAGTGAGCCACGAACATAGTTCCCCTCTGGGGTACCGCCAAGGGGCCATGCTTGGACCACATCCTCGCTGAGATTCATCAGTTTGGCCAATTCATCCAAAAGGATTTCTAAC
>CAZFDX010000582.1:0-2401 GCA_964518325.1 uncultured Alcaligenaceae bacterium
CGATATTTTTGATGCTCGGCCTTTGCCGCTTTGATTAACTCGGGGTCTTGGAATAAATCCCATGCCGAGGCCGCCAGAGTTTTCGCTGCCAATAACATTCCTTGTTTGCCGATTGTGGTCGCACCGCAGGCAACGGCCTGCCAAGAATGGCTAGGCGTTCCGGGAACCCAACAAGCGGTGGTAAAGCCTGTGGTCGGTACCACCCAAGAAACATCCCCTACGTCGGTTGACCCCATTCCCACACGGCCTGAAACATCGATCACTTTTTCGATCTCACTCAAGGGGGGGGGCTTATCACTGAAGGTTTCTTGAATGCGCACGGCGAACTTCAATTCATCGGGGGTATATTTCAGCTGATTCAGTTTCGTGAGATTCGCCTTGGTCACCGCAGCTAAGGTCTGATTGGGAAGAATCTCTAACGTCCCGCCGAGATGTTGAATTTCTAACTTCGTTTCGGTGGCATGAGCGCCCCCCTCGGCACATTTGACCAAGCGGGGATATAATTGGCTCACGATCTCACTTTTGGGATGCCGAACGTAGAAAAAGCCCTCGGCAAATTCGGGAACGACATTGGCTGCCCCCCCCCCTGAGGTGATCGTGTGATGCAATCGGGTTCCCTCGGGAGTATGTTCTCGCAGCAATTCCACCGCGTGCATCGTCAGCAACAAGGCATCGAGTGCGGAACGCCCTTTTTCTGGGGAACCAGCCGCATGGGCTGCTTGACCATGAAAACGAAATTTCACAGCAATACGGGCCAAACAACTTTGGTCCCCTGCCGAATTTCGGGAACTTGGATGCCAATGCAATGCCACATCGCAATCCGCAAATAAGCCCGCACGAACCATGAAGGCTTTTGCGGCGCCTCCCTCTTCAGCGGGACACCCATAAAAGCGGATCGTTCCTTTGATTCGTCCTGCTTTGATCTCATCGGCCAAGGTTTTACATGCCACGGCCGAGGCCACTCCAAACAAATGGTGACCACACGCATGACCGTAGCCGGTCGCGTTTTTGCGAATCGCCCGAGTCGGCAGAGCCTCTTGCGCTAATTCCGGAAGAGCATCGTATTCCCCAAGGATCGCAATAACGGGGGCACCCGAACCATAGGTGGCCGTAAATGCGGTTGGAATTTTGGCGACCCCTTTTTCAATTTTGAAGCCCGCTTTTTCGAGGTAGTCCATCAACAAACTCGAAGAATTTTTTTCCAAATAGCCCGGCTCGGCCCAATCCCAAATTTTCATTGCCATTTCCCATGCCGGTTCTGCTTGTTTCTCCACCGCACCCGCGATCTTCTCCTTTTGGGCGTAACTGGCAGGGGTAAGCCCAAGCAGCATGAACAGCATCCAAACCCCGTTGTTGACCATTCGTTTCATAGTGACCTCATCTCTGGGACAGGATTAGTTTAAGAACGGCTTCCGCACGGTTGAGATCGATTCCTAAAATTCCGAAAGCGGTTCGCCGCTTCTTTGAGGGCGTGGCACTTCTAACCTTTTCCTTGTGGGCGTGGTTCTGCTTGCGGTTTCCATAAAGACACGACAAAGCAAACCTCCTGAATTGCCACCGAAGGGGTTTCGTGTGCTTTCTGCTGTCGAACCTTTCGCGGGTCCCCTATCATAATGGCATTGGAAATAAAAATTGATCTTCGGAGTGATAATGTCGCGTTCATTTGATCTTGTTGTGATCGGGGGGGGGGCCGGGAGGCTACGTTGCTGCATTACGGGCCTCGCAATTGGGGTTGTCCGTCGCTTGTATCGAAAAACGCAGCACCTTTGGCGGAACGTGCCTGAATGTGGGTTGTATTCCTTCCAAGGCCTTGCTCGATTCTTCGGAACTGTACCACGTCACTTCGCATAAATTGGCCAAGCATGGTATCTCGGTCAGCAAAGTGAGCTTGGACTTGGCCGCGTTGATGAAACGTAAAGAGGAGGTTGTGAAAAGTCTGACCAGTGGCATCGCGGGCTTGTTCAAAAAAAATAAGGTGACCCCCATTCATGGGACCGGCAAGGTTTTAGCTTCCAGTCAGGTCGAGGTCAGCAACGAGAACGGTAAAGAAATTCTGACGGCCAAAAATATCCTATTGGCCACCGGAAGCGAAATCACCGAGTTGCCCCATCTCAAATTCGATCACAAATTCATCGTAAATTCGACCGATGCCCTGAGCTTCACCGAAGTGCCGGAACATTTGGTTGTAGTTGGAGCGGGATATATCGGACTGGAACTCGGCTCGGTCTGGTCTCGTTTAGGCTCGAAGGTGACCGTAGTCGAAGCATTGCCTCGAATTCTCCCTCCCTGCGATGCCGAAATAGCTGCCCTTGTTCATAAATCGTTAGAGAAGCAAGGTCTCAAAATTCATTTGAATACCAAAGTGGAATCGGCCACGGTCTCGGGGAAAAAGGTGACGCTC
>CAZFDX010000583.1:0-3771 GCA_964518325.1 uncultured Alcaligenaceae bacterium
TCCTTCGATTGCTCAACGTGAACCTTGGGATTTGGCAAATGCGGAGGACTATCGAAATTATCTCAAACGGTATGACCAACTTTATCGAGCGATTCAGACTGCGGTTGACTTTTGGGGATTGGAAGAGGATCACTTTGCTCAACGTCAAGCAGCCAAAAGAATCGAGGAATGGCATCAATCTTTCCAAAAGGACCCCAAAGGTTTCGTTTACATCCCCAAGAAATAATTTCTAGCGCGCAGAGCAATACCTGCTTTTTGCCCACAATCTGTAAGGATTTACTTATCGGGTCATTCAGTTTCTTTCAATCGTGATCTTAACTTAACCTGAAATTGCTCATTCCGGTGACCGACTTACCTTCCTAAATTCGCTTCGGCAGGGTATACTTCGGTGGTGAAGATTTGAACTTTATGTTTAACCCCCAAAAGACCATGAATTTACAAGGTACCGATCCCTTTTTAGGCGATACCGAATCCGCTCCTTCCGAACCTTCCTTGTTTGCGGATTTAGAAGGCCAACCCGATATTTCTCAAACAGAACCCCCTAGTTCCACCTATGCAGAAATTGTGTTCGATCGGCCTTTGGATCACACCTATTCGTATTTAGTGCCAACGCGGTTGATTCCTCAAATTGGCGTAGGCAAACGTGTTTTGGCCCCGTTCGGGCGAGGGGATAGTGGGACGGTTGGTTATTGTGTTCGCGTTCATAACGATCCGCCGCGACGGGAAGTCAAAAGTATTTCGCAAGTTTTAGACGAAGAATCTTTACTCACCGATTCGCTTTTGAAATTAACCCGATGGATGGCCGACTATTATCTGTGTGGTTGGGGGCAAGTTCTGCAAGCGGTGCTTCCTGCGGGGGTGCGAGATCAGGCAGGTATCAAGCAAGCCATCATTTTGGAAGCCGTTCCCGAAGATCAACTACCGAACCCGTTGCCAAAATTAAGTGAGAAGCAAGCGCAGGCTTACGATAAGCTCCGGAAACAAGGCGGTCCGATGGAGCAGAAATTGCTTTGCCGTCAAGCGAAGGTGACGTTGGGAGTCGTGAAAGCGTTGGTTGAAAAGGGGTATGCTCGAAAATTTAGTGAACGAGTGGAACGATTGGAATTGGATTTGAACCCAACAACCGGTGCGCCTTTTCGTCCTCAAATGACCGAGGCTCAAGAACGGGTCTGGGGTGAGGTTCAATCCTCTCTGGATGGAAAAGCGGGTTTCAAAGCCTTTTTGCTTCACGGCGTGACCGGATCGGGTAAGACCGAGATTTATCTTCGAGCCATTGAAACCGTCATTGCCCAAGGACGGGAAGCGTTGGTGTTGGTCCCTGAAATTTCTTTGACCCCGCAAACCTTAGAACGATTTCGTGGGCGCTGTGGTTCGGTCGCGGTGATGCACTCGCATTTGACCGATTCGGAGCGGGGGGCGCATTGGCGAAAGATAGCTAAAGGTGAAGTGCAAGTGGTGGTCGGTGCCCGATCTGCCATATTTGCACCGACCCGAAAGTTAGGTCTCGTCATTATCGATGAGGAACACGAAGGGAGTTTCAAACAAGAATCGACCCCCCGTTATCATGCCAGAGATGTGGCGGTGATGCGTGCTCGGTTGGAGAATGTCCCTATTTTGATGGGCAGCGCTACCCCCGCGCTCGAAAGCTGGGCGAATGCCCAAAAAGGCCAATACCACCTATTAAGTTTACCAGGTCGAGTGAGTGATCGTCCTTTACCCAAGGTGAAGATTATTGATCTCCGCCATGAATCGCGTGCCTCGATGCAATCGGGTGCCATTAGTCCGACCCTTGAGCGGGCCATGCACGATTCCCTTTCCGAAGGTGGACAAGTCATGCTCCTGCTCAATCGTAGAGGATTCTCGACTCATGTGCATTGTCCCGCGTGTGGATTTATCTCCACTTGCCCAAACTGCGATCTGTCGATGACGTTCCATCGTCAACGGGCAAGCCTGATGTGTCATTACTGCGGATATGAACAACCACCTTATCGAAATTGTCCTTCCTGCTCGCAACCGTCGATCTTGTATCAAGGTCTGGGAACCGAGAAACTGCAAGCGGAGATTGAAAAGAAATTTCCGGATCGGGTCGTTCAGAGAATGGATAGCGATACCATGTCTCGCCCCGGCTCTCATCAACGGGTCTTAGATGCGTTCCGCCAAGGTGCGGTCCATATTCTCCTCGGAACACAAATGATAGCCAAAGGATTAGATTTTCCAAATGTGACCTGTGTCGGGGTGATCAACGCCGACGTGGGTTTGCATTTGCCCGATTTCCGTGCCGCAGAAAGAACCTTTCAGCTTTTGGCTCAAGTGGCTGGCCGAGCGGGACGTGGAAACCGTTTAGGGCATGTTCTCATTCAAACGTTTACTCCCGATCATCCTTGTATTACCCTCGCTGCTCAGCACGATTATCTCAAGTTTGCCGAATTGGAGTTGAAACATCGAGAGGAACATCAATATCCGCCATTTCAACGATTAGCCCGATTGATTATTCGTGGAGCTAATGAGGAACGAGTGATCGAATTTTCGGAATCGCTGGCGGGGGCTTTTCGGATTGCCCTTCAACAAAGGGAACGCCAAGGATCGCAAAATTCCCTGCCGCTTCGGTTATTAGGTCCTGCTGAAGCTCCTGTGTATCGTTTGAATGGCCTTTACCGCTATCATTTTCAGCTGCAGTCTCCGAGTGCGGGCCATCTGCATCAAGTGCTTCGTGAGGTTCTCAGTGTGGTGAGAACCCCTTCTGGTGTGGAATATCAAATCGATATTGATCCTTACAACATGATGTAAAGGCCAGCAGGATGAAGTAAAATCCACCATGAAAAAAAGTCTGGCAGGATGAAGAGAACGCCATCATCAAAATAAGCCCTAGATGATGAAAGTGGGCAGTATGATAAAAAGCCCAAGATGATGGAAGGGGTAGGGGAGTATAATTCGTACCGATTTCAGAATATCCCCATCGAACTGAACTCGATAATCTGACCTATAATCTCGACAAATTCGATTGGATCGGTATACTGCACGATTTACGATTCACAAAAATCTTGGAGAACAAACTATGGGTAATCCTGCAGGTGAGAGACGCAAACTCAAAGAAAAACGCCGCAAGAAGGCAGAGAAACGATTGGAAGCCAAAGCTAAGGCAGCCGAAGCAAAGAAGTAACTATTCTTTTGCCAACGAAACGCAAATAATCTCTTTATCGTTTCGGACAAAAACGCAACGCTGAGCAAAGGCAGGGGAACAGAAAACCACACTCCGCCCGAAAGAAGTTCCCGTCGGTTCGATAATTTTCTTCCGATCCAACTCCTCGTGGTCTTTGTTGTTCAACTTAGCGATAATCAACTCGCCCTTCTCGTTGAACATGAAAAATCGATCTTGATGTTTCACTAAAAACACTGAGCCACAAGGAGCTTTTTTTCCTTGCACATAATCAAAGGTTTCCCAAAGCCTTTTCCCAGTTGCTAATTCAATACAACGTAAGTCCCCATCGTAATCGACACCAAAAACGTAATCTCCTTCGGCAAAAGGTTGGCAGTTAACAGGGAATACCCCGAGGCCGCCTTTCTTTCCTTTCCAGAGTAGTTCAGGGGCTTCACGCAGGCCTTTCCACAACATGCCTTGCCCGACCCCATCGTAGCCACTGACAAAAAAGTATTTACCAACCTTCATCGGCGACATGATCGAAGCACCATTGGTCGGTTTCAAGGGGATTTCCCAAAATTTCTTCCCCGATTCCGGATCGAGGGCATAAACCCCTTCGGAATTCCAGACCA
>CAZFDX010000584.1:0-8710 GCA_964518325.1 uncultured Alcaligenaceae bacterium
AATTAGGATCATTCGACCAAAAAACGGTAGCGGATCAAATAACTTGCGCCTTTTAACAAATCCAGTCGGGTTCCACAATTGGAAAAAATGGAGTCTTTAGAATAAAAGGGAGATCAGGGAGATCAGGGAGAGAGAGGCTAATAGGAAAAGGGAGGAAAGGGAAAGAGAGGATGAACACCAAGTGGGATTAGCGAGCTTTTGGCGTTTTGGGTTTCATCTCAACAGGGACCTTAGCGGAATGATCGACACCCTCGATCTTGGTGGCAGGCGCTTTCGCAGGGCCAATGGAGGAAGTTAACCACAGACCTCCGAGAAGAACCATCGCGGTGGCGGCGAAAGCCCATCGAGGTGTGGTGATCCGGCTGGGGATACGAGAACGCTCCGGAGCGGGTGTGGGGCGTTCGGCCCAAGGTTTCGGACACGGGCGGAACTCGCGGGGTTTTTCACTCTTGAAAAAGGAGTGCAAAAGCCCATCGAGTTGGTCGTCGTTAAAAGGTTTCGGAGTATTCATGGCAGTTTCGTTACACCTTTGGCTGTCAAGCGTTCAGCGAGCCTTTGTCTGGCTCGGCTGAGGCGCATGTGAACAGCGGTTGCGTTTATTCCGAGAACTTCTCCTATCTGGACAGCATCGTAATCTAACGCATACCGGAGAGTGAGTATGTCGCGATCCGCTTCGGCCAACTCCGAGAGTAAGGCACGGAATTGAGCCAAAAATTCTTCTTTTTCCAATAATTCTAAAGGTTGCATTTCTTTGGAATGCACACCATTCATCAGCGGGGTCGGCGTGGTACCGTTTTTGCGAAAGGCACTTTTGGCATAATCTTCCGCCAAGTTCCGAGCCACCCGCAAAAGCCATGCGCGGGGATTCAATATCTCCTCACCGGCTTCCCATTGTTTCCATAGTCGCATAAAGGCTTCTTGAGCAACATCTTGGGCTAAATCTGCATCCATCCACCGAGAGTAGGCAATGGCCCATACTTCTCGAGAATGCCGCTGGTACAGCTCCTCAAATTGATTGCGTAAAGCCTTCGAGAGTGGGGATTTAGAACTCATATCCCGTATTGTACCCACTCACCTTTCAGGAATGACCTGAAACATTCCACAAAAAGAGGACGAACCTTATCATCCTGCCTAACACTATCGTAGCGAATTTTCTCGGATTTTCACTCGTGAAATTTCGGTAAAATGCTTCGGAATTCGGTCCGATTTCTGTTCGTTCTCTCAGGAATCGCGGGGCTGGATAATTTCCGCACTTTGACCTTTTCAAATAAAGGGGGAAGCAACCTTTAATAGATGGGAGCAACAAATAAGGAAGAGCGTAACCTTCAATAACGGAGGAAGCGACTGAGTCACGGGGTATTCCAAGTTAGGGGGTATTCCAAGTTAGGGTCACACGCACCACAGGACCGGGTAGCTTTAGGCGCATTAGGGGCACGGGATCATTTTTGTCGAGGTCCTTTTCGATCCGGACATAGCTCGGCGACACTCGAAAATTTGGATCATAATGCCAAGAGATAATCACTTCGCCATGTTCGTCCGGCTCTAATTCTCCAAGGGCAATCCTTTGCCAATCGGCTTGCAGAACTTCCCCTTTGCCGGAAAGAAAAAAGCAAGGGGTTCGTTCCACCCGAAATAGAATCCCGTGACCTTGATCGGATACCTCCATCAGTTTGTGGATAAGTGGATGCTGTGCTAAACGGGCTTGCGATTCGGCGGTCCATGCCACGATAAGCGTAATGTTGTAACGGTGGAAAAATCGAGAGAGTTCTTCATCGGAGATGTGTTCGATCGGCATCCCAGCAAGGCGACCATCCACTAAACGAACGAACATATTATCGATACAGCCATCCGGTGCGAGTCCCCCGAGGAAATGTCGATCTGTCAGATCGCTGAGCAAAGAAGTCCACCCAAAATCGTGATGGGTCTGCGTGCGATCCTCCCAGAGAACACGGCCGTTTTTCGGGGCATGTTCGCGAATGGCCTGCACCAGATGTTCTCGTTCACTGCCCAGACCAATGGTAAACGGGTGATATTGACCCAAACGAATATGCAAATCGAAGCCAAGGGTAATGACGATCGCACCGGCCAAAAGCCAAACGAATCCCAAAAAACGATAACCCGTCCCCTGACCGATATTGATAGCCAGCACGGCCAAGGCATACGCAGCAGGAATAGCCAAACACCAGACACAAACCAGCGAGAGCTTTTGGGTACCCAATTCATAGGCTAAAGGCCATAACCGACCCATTCCCCCCGCTGCCGCAAAGGTCAGGGTACCCAACGCAAACAGCCACGCATGCCTTGCGTGTTTGCCGAGCATAATCATCAAGCCGACTAATCCGATCACACCCAAACCCAAATCCACAGGGTCCGAAGGAAGAAAGGCATCCCATTCTCGTAATGCACTGGGCCATTTGGAAGGGGGTTCGGTTTCTCCACCGAATGGGGCATAAATCGAAATGTGTTCCCACCATTCTTGTAACCAAGAATGATTCACGATCACGGCAGTCCCAGCCGAGGCCAACATCGCTAAGTGCCAAATCCAACTATGTTTCGTGAATACCCAAAATTGGTACAGAAAAAAAATCGGTAACAAACAGAGCATGACCAGCGGAGAGAAATACCATCCCAAAGCTCCCGCGAAGGTCATCATCAGCCAGCAGGTGGGACGAGGGGTGCGCCCAAAGGCTGCCGTCCAACCGAGAAAGACAGGGGCACACAATCCCGCTAGCAAAAGATCAAGGTGGCCTTTCACAAGTAAGACTTGGGCGGGTTCCGACCAGAACATAACCGTTCCCAAAATCCCTGCCAAAACCGAGCCACCCGCGTTAAGTCCCGAACCTCGGCCGGCAAGTGTAAATGCCACCGGAGTGAGCAGGCAATACACGAAAACGCTCAGCTTGTAAATGGCATGACCTCGACCCCCGAGCAAAAACGCCAACTCGGCAGGGCGACAGCCCGAATCGAAGATGGGGGTTTTCAAATAACCTGCTTGGTAGGCAGGATCATAGCAAGAGGTGGTCCGCTTCTCCAAAAATTTCTTGTTGCCAATACTCCCATGATAATAATGCAACGGATGCCGACCATCGGTGAGGGGGGAATCGTCCCCTAATCGAATGAGGGCATTTTCCCAAGTTCCAAATAAGCGTAGGCTCAACCATCCTTGTCCGACGAGGAGCAAGGATAGTATCAGCAACCAGTAAGGCTGCTTGCGGAAGCCAACACCAGTAGGAACCTCCATTTCCTCCCTCTTTGTCTGAAACGCGGAGAATACCCCCGTTGACTCCCTAGATCAAGATGAGAATTATGAATCAAACGAATCGATCCCGAACACAGCGCGTTCTCACTGGAACCCACCGATCGAGCCATTTTTTGTGGTCCTAGTGATACAGCTTCTACCCAGATCGTGCCTTGGTTTTTCGTGTGACCAGTGAGAGAATTTTCCCTAAAATAACATAATCCTTCCTTACTATCAGGGGTTTTCTCGTGGTCCGATTACCCTCTCTTTTATTGTTTTGTTTGCTGTTCTCTCCGAATCTGCGAGCGGCAGAAAAGATCGATTTTAATCGGGATATTTTGCCGATCCTTTCGGACAACTGCTTTCAATGTCATGGCTTCGATGAAAAATCGCGGAAGGCGAAATTACGTCTCGACACCTTCGAGGGAGCGACCGGCAAAATGGGGGGACCCGTTGCCATCGTTCCGGGTAAATCCTCTGAGAGTGAACTTTTTAAGCGAATCGTTTCCCAAGAAGCCGACGAAATCATGCCGCCCAAGAAATCGAATCGCACTTTAACCGAGAAGCAAAAACAACTTCTTAAAGCATGGATTGATTCGGGTGCCCAGTATGCTCCACATTGGGCTTTTGTCAAACCCGTGCCACCAAAAGAACCCCAAGTTGCTTCCGAGAAGTTCATTCGCAATCCTATTGATCGGTTCATTCAAGCCGAGCTGGAAAAATTAAAGCTCAGTCCCTCTCCCGAGGCAGACAAGGCTAGGCTTTTGCGACGGGTGACTTTGGATTTGACGGGTCTTCCCCCGACTCCCGAAGAACTCGATGCCTTCCTGAAAGATAACTCGGCAGATGCCTATGAAAAGGTGGTCGATCGGCTTCTCAAATCGCCTCGCTTTGGAGAAAGAATGGTCTGGGAATGGCTAGAGGCCGCTCGATATGCCGACACGAACGGCTTTCAAGGTGATCCGACTCGTCCGATGCACTATTGGCGGGATTGGGTCATAAAAGCCTTCAATGAGAACAAACGTTTTGATGAATTCACCCTAGAACAACTGGCCGGCGACTTACTCCCTAAACCGAGCATCGAACAATTGATTGCCACAGGGTTCAACCGTAACCACATGATTAACGGAGAAGGGGGGCGTATCGCCGAGGAATCACGGGTGGACTATGTGTTTGACCGAGTCGAAACCACAGGGACTATTTGGCTGGGCTTGACCCTGAATTGTTGTCGTTGTCACGATCATAAATTCGATCCCTTATCTCAGAAGGAGTATTACCAACTCGCGGCCTATTTTAATTCCGTTGATGAGAGCGGGGCCAACGATGCCGGTGGGTTGGCCCATCCCATTTTGACTTTCCCCACCGAGGAACAAGCCAAAAGAATCGCCGAAGCGCAAGAAGCAGTTCGCAAAGCCCAAACGGAACGAGATAACGCAGCGAAGTTGGTCGAATCGACCCTTCCCAAGGCAGGTAATGAAAAGATCGACGAAAAGATCAAAAATGCCGAGGTGTATCTCAACAATCTGAAGTTATTGAAACAATCTGAAGATAAATTGGCGGCAGCGAAAAAGACCCTTCAAGATGCCGAAAGATCACAAAACCGCACGATGGTGATGCGGGATCGCAAAGACCCTCGCCCCACACACATTCTCGATAAGGGGGCTTACGATAAGCCCAAAGAAAAGGTGGAACATGGAACGCCGGCCGTGTTGCCTCCTCTTCCCAAAGATGCTCCAAAGAATCGGTTGGCCTTGGCGCAATGGATTATTTCTCCGGAGAACCCTTTGACGGCACGGGTCACGGTCAATCGATTCTGGCAGCAATTTTTTGGAGTGGGACTCGTCAAAACTCCCGATGATTTTGGACTGCAAGGCGAACGTCCTAGCCATCCGGAATTACTGGATTGGCTGGCCGTCGAGTTTCAAAAAACCGGCTGGGACGTCAAGCGCTTGATTCGGCTGATGGTGACCAGTCATACCTACCGGCAATCGACCAAGGTCACTCCAGAACAGATCGAGAAAGACCCCGAAAATCGTTATTATGCCCGTGGGCCGCGTTACCGTTTGCCCAGTTTCGTGATTCGCGATCAGGCCTTGTTTGTTTCGGGTTTATTGGTCGAAAAAATGGGCGGGCCTGCTGTGAAGGGGTATCAACCCGAAGGCGTCTGGGAAGAGGCCACCTTTGGGCAAATCCGTTACACTCAAGATAAAGGGGAAGCGCTTTATCGCCGCAGTGTCTATCAATTTTGGCGAAGAATTGTCGGCCCCACCGTTTTCTTCGATGTTGCTGCCAGACAAAATTGCACCGTGCGGACGAATCGCACCAATACCCCCTTGCATGCACTGGTTACCTTGAATGATGTGACCTACATCGAAGCCGCACGAAATTTAGCTCAACGAACCTTGCTCTCCAACAAGCAAACCGACGAGCAAAAGATCGACGAAATTTTCCTCCGTTGTGTTTCCAGAACCGCGACCAAAGAAGAAACCGATCGGCTCGTCAAACGCTTAGCCGATCTCCGGAAACGCTATGCCGAGAAGCCCGAGGATGCCAAAAAACTGATTTCTGTTGGTGAATCCAAAGCAGACCCCAAATTAGCACCAGCCGAATTAGCCTCTTGGACTGCAATTTGTAACGTGATTTTGAACCTAGATGAAACCCTGAGCAAAGAATAGTCGGCCCCTATGTTGGGAGTTAATCGTTGGGGGGTATCGTTCAAACAAAGTGCCGTGTGACAATCCAAATCAACTGGGTGTTGCGGATCAATCAATCGAATTATTTCACGATAGGACATCTTCCTTGAGGGAACTCGGTTACATTTCGATCGTAGAATTCCGACAGAAATGCCATCAACGGAAATACCATCAATTTTCTTCCCGAGAACGAAACCTTTTGGATCAGGAATAGCCGTATTTCCGCATCATCTGCCCACATTCCCTTCGGATGAGAGAGACTAAATCCTCGCTGAGATTAAAGCGATTTTTCTCGAATTGTCCTTGCCTTTGCAGATGGGATTCGAGAATCGGTCGATATTGCTCGAAAGAGCCAAGCCCCAAAGTTCGATAGGCCTGTTCCAATTGGTCGATAGGCCTGTCCACCAAGTCCTCATATCGTAATTCGTGAAACTGAGAAGGTGGAATCATCCCGACGGTTTGCTCCAACCGCTGATAAACGTGAGTATGGGTTCGCAAAACCTCATCCTGCAAATTGTTCAAATTTGGTGTTTGCAGTCCCTGTGTGCGGTAAAGAGTTGTCCAAAGTTTTATGGTGCTCGGAATCACCGAAATCGGATTGCGAACGATGTGAAGGAATTTAGCTTTGGGAAACAATTTGAGCAGTTTCGGAATGCGACAGGTATGCGGAGGCGATTTAAGCACTAATCGTCTGGAATCGAAATAGGTCATCGTTTGAATGAACCGAACAAACACCCGCTCCCAAGTTTTTTGTTCAGGAATCGGCAGTCGATCGAGATCGAGTAGCTCCTCAAGGGGATAATGATGGTTGGGGAAGGCAATCTTCTGGTAAGGCGATGGGGCACCTAAAAGAAGTAAGGCAAATTCATCCTCTTGGGGGGTATCCCAACCTAATTTGACGTTGTCCATCGGTCTTTTTTCAGGCATCAACCAATTGAAATACCTTTTGAGTTTACCGACCGACATGGAACGAGTGGGATGCAAACAATCAGCCGAAGTGGGGCAATGATGTCGGGCATCGAGCATGAGAAGTTCATGTAACCAAGTGGTTCCCGTTCGCCAATGACCGATGATAAAAAGCGGCTCTTGCGTGAGTTCGGTCTCCCGAATTTTTTCCCCATCGCGAAGGTTTTGCAAATACCCCATGAGGGTATTTCCCAGCGAACTGGCCGTGCAGATCGGAAAGAGATACGCTTGTTTCCAACCAAAACGAAATCGGGCCGACGCACATAGCCTTAGCCATGCAAAAAAATTCGCCCCAATCCAAATGTGAGCACCCCATTCTCGGGGGCTTTCCTTGCTTGCACTCATTGAGAAAGTTTAGTAATCTCCCGCGAAGAGTCACGTTGATCTATTTTGAGATGAAACGACCATGCCATTTTTCGGTGCCCATTTATCGACGGTCGGTGGGGTTCAAAATGCCGCTCTCTCCGCAGGGGAGTTGGGGTTTACCACCGTCCAACTTTTCACCAAGAACAACAATCAGTGGAAAGGCAAACCTTTGACCGATGAACAAATTCAGCAATTCCAACTCTTTGTCCAAAAGGGAAAACTGAAATTCCCCACCGCACATGATTCTTATCTCATCAATCTCGGTTCCCCTGTCGAACAGAATCGGCAACGCTCGATCGAAGCCTTTATCGACGAAATTCACCGAGCCGACCAATTGGGTCTGAGTTATCTCGTGATGCACCCCGGCGCCCATATGGATGCAGGGGAAGCACAAGGCTTAAAGCAGATCGTTGCGTCATTTAATCAGATTTTGCAAGAGTGTGGAGCGTTCCAAGTGAAAATCCTGTTGGAAACAACGGCAGGGCAGGGCACTTCATTGGGTTATCGTTTCGAGCATTTGGCCGCAATCCTCGCAGGGGTGAAACATCCTGAAAAATTTGGTGTCTGTGTGGATACCTGCCATATCTTTGCTGCCGGTTATGATATTTCGTCTCCCGAGGGGTATCATAAGACCTTTGAGGAGTTCGATCGTTTGGTGGGTCTAGATCAGATTTGTCTTTTTCACATCAACGATAGCAAGAAACCCCTTGGTAGCCGTGTCGATCGCCATGAACATTTGGGAGAAGGGGCGATAGGGAAACAAGGGTTTCAATTACTTCTTCGGGACTCACGGTTCTCGAACTTACCGATGATTCTCGAAACGCCGAAAACCAATTCCGAAGGGAAACCAATGGACCCTGTGAATCATGCACGAATGAAACGATGGCTAAAAGGTTGAACCAACATTGTGCGGAGTGAAAAGCTAGTTTTTGCCAAGGGAAAGAAATCGCGGAATAAGCACCACTTGCCGAGGGAAAGAAATCGGGGAATAAACATCAACGCTTCCGGAATCGAGGTGGAGTTATTCCGTCAGGGATTTGATAATCATCGTTGCGTAACAACCCCGAGGGAGTTCAAATTTCAGAAGCACTTTTTCTCGGCCCCGATGTTGTTCATCCGGTTCGACCAAAATACTCAGGTTCGAGACGTTGATAACCGCGTCGCGTTCCCCCCTAGAAAAAAAGGGTTTTTGCAAGCCACGAATTTTCATTTCCTCAAGGGTGAAACCTTCCTCGGCAAGAACCGCGTTCAAAATCGGTAACCAAGGTTCGTCCCCTTGGGGTTTCAGTCGAGCCGAGGGGAGCGGCAGGGAGAGTGTTTTCCAAGTAGACAGAAGCTCTGGGGGACTCCGACGAGGAATCGGAAATTCCCCGAGCTTTAATTCGATTGGTCGTAAATCATTCGGAGCGAGATGGGTCTGTCTCTTATATACATCGGACGCTGCCGA
>CAZFDX010000585.1:0-1861 GCA_964518325.1 uncultured Alcaligenaceae bacterium
GCCTCATCCCATTGAACGGAAGGGGGCGCCGCCTGAAGACAAGCGGGACTTACAAGGAGGGGCCAACTGCCTATAAGCAACAACAAGTATCTCATTCGATCATCCTCTCAAAATTTTTACGCAGGAATTATTCGGGGATCACTTCACCACCCGAACGAGTCACCAAGGCAGCAAGCAGGTAGAGCGAAGTCGATTCTCGCAAGAAACGAACGCTGCCATCGGCCATGGCGACGTTGGCACCGCCGGAATGAAAACTATAAACTTCGTTATCAGTGGTACAGTTGATAGCACAATCACCCCACGAAACACCAAAGGCCGATGAAGAATCGCCCGAGATGCCATCAAAAGTAGTCCCATCGATTCCCATTCCCTTCAGGCTGCTCGCCCATGTTCCTCCGGTGATAAAAGGGTAGGGATTGGAAGTTGACCAAGTTTTGGGTGTGGGGGGGGGACCTTGGTTAGGTAAGGGACTAGCAATCAATCTTCGCCGTTGATAGAGGTACGGTCGCCCCGCACATTCCGCAAAAATAATCGTATTTGAAAGACCATCAGTAATACCCGCTGCTGGGGTAGGGGACCCCGATGAAATAACTCCTCGAAGACTTTCCCCAGAAAGACCCAATGACAAGCGTGTACTCAGGCCGGCACTAATTGCCGAGGTATTCGCATAATCAATGGGAGCTCCATATACCAAGGCCCGTGGTTGGCTAGAACCATTCACAGTTGTATATTCAAATGCTTCTCTCGTGCGGATCGTGGAAGGGCAAACAAACGTCTTTACTTTGGTCATGCGGACTGCCTCATTTGAAGGGGCATTCCAGTTCGCATTGCGGTCGTACATGTTAAAGAGGTTATCTTGCTCGATGAACGGCAAAAATTCGATCACATATCCCGCCGAGAAAGGAGCAGAGGTTGCTCCCAAAGTCCCCGTGCTATTCACAGGATATAAACCCGTGCTGCTCTCAAAATTCGCTGCAGCTAATGCGAGTTGCTTGAGATTATTCATGCAAGTGGTTTTATTGGCTGCTTCCCGAACCTTTTGCACGGCCGGTAGAAGTAAGCCAATGAGGATGGCAATGATCGCAATCACCACCAGTAACTCGATGAGCGTAAAACCTTTATTCCTTGGTTTCATAAATTGGTCTCTCAAGGTTGAAGGTAAAATGGGGCTAACGAGAGCGGTTGATTTTCCACAATAACTTTCAGCCCCGAGGTCTCGGGCTTATCGAACTTGGAAGGCAGACGATTGGCCGATGTTTCACCCGCTCCTTCGGAACTTGATGGCAAAGGCCAAAAAATCGTGAGCAGATATTCTCCTTTGGGTAAGCCATCCCCATGATTGTAAGTCGTTGGTACAAAGGAACCGTCTTTCTGGACAATCGCTGAAGGACGTAATTTAGCGCTCAGGGCTTCGCCATTTTGGGGATGAAAGATAATCATAGCCCCTTCTATCGCTTTACTTTCCCAAAACATCGAGCCGGTAACGTTATACACCGGCAGGCGTTTCGGTGTCGGGTCACAACCCGTGACACCTAGAAGTATCAATCCAAGAATCAATAATCGTTTATATCTCATCTCAATCCGGTCAGAGGCTATTTGGGGGTAGGTATTGTGAACGTCGTTTTGGCCTGATGTTTTTCGCCGGCATTGGCTTCAAGCCTGTATTTTCCCGCCTTGGGATTGGGGAAGGACCAAACCCCTTTGTCATTGGTTTTTCCCTCTAAAAGGACCTTTCCTATCTCATCCTTAAGGGTCACTTGGGCTTGTTGTGCAGGAGTATCATCTTCAAAGAAGACAACGACCTGCACTTCACTCTCTTTCAGCTTGATTTCGATACCAATTTCGTGTGCTAAACTCACAC
>CAZFDX010000586.1:0-10591 GCA_964518325.1 uncultured Alcaligenaceae bacterium
GTGCCAAAGCGACCAATGATTTGTGTTTGGATGGCTGCGACCAAGCTGGCAGGGGTATAGGTTCCGGGATCGATGACGATCACAGCTTCGCTAATTCCGTTCAGACGAATTCGGAAGGTGTTATTCGAGGTATTGATGACAATCGAACCTCCCAAAGTCGCGGCGCCAACCACACTAGCCCGAGTGGCAGCCTGAGTGATTTTCACCTGATAAGGCTGGCCTGAAGGACTGGGTTTGGTTTTCGAGCCGCCGACGATGAAGCTCACCGCATTGGTATCACTGGTTCCCGATAGTGCAAACAGTCGTTTCACATCGGTGGCGGTGATTCCAGGAATTTCTCCGTTGATGGCCTTGCTCAGTTTGCTGGAATCGAACACGAGCTTACCCTTGTCGTCGAAGGATAAACCAACGGATTGAATGCGATTCATCCCACCGTTCACACCAGCAACGGCCGAACTCAAGGCCATCGAAAGGGCCGTTTTCAGTTCAGCGACATCTTTGTTTCCAAGGAGGGGGCCTGCCGTTTGCGTTTGGGGATCGAAATTATCGCGGGCATCGATGTAGTCCATCATCTCGTTGTAGGCATTGACAAAATCTTGCACCGCATTGACCGCGGTGGTGGTATCGGCCCCGACGGTCAGGTTAATGGTTTTGGTACTATCGGCTTTGCTGAGGTTCAGGGTCACGCCTGTAATCACATTATCAATCCGGTTAGATGAATTGGTGATTGTCAAAGCACCGGAACCGCTACCGATGGTAATCGAGGCATCGGCCGCGGCTTGTACGGTTTGGTTGGTCAGATCGATGGTCGCACCAGAGCCGCTGGTCAGATTATTCGTGATCGAAATGGTATTAGCGGTGCCCGTCTTGGTCGAAGAAAGCAAAAGCCGGTAGTTGGTACCATCGCCTACCACGGCGGCTTTTACTTCGATGTTGGCATCGTTAATTGCTTGGGCCAACCCTTGAAGCGTATTGTTCGACGAGTTGATGGTGATGGTGCTGGTCGCACCTGCTCCCACTTTAATATCCACGGTGCCGGTCTTCAAAACGGCGGTCGGTGTGCTGAAGGTATTCGAGGCCAATTGTTGGGCCTGAGCGAGCGAGTTGACCTTGATCGAGTAGCTGCCGTTGGCCGCAGACGTCGAGGCGGTTCCCGTGATGGCAGTTTCGTCCGAAGAAGTGACCTTACGAGCCTCCACGGCCCCACCGATCGAACGAGCCAAAGCAGGGATCGTACCACTAAGAGTGGAGAGTTTATTTTGCAGACCCGTGAAAACCGCTTGGGTTGCTGTTTGGGAAGCCTGACGCTGACGGAAAGCCTTGATCCGATTTTGCGTCAGCGAGGTTAACCCGTCGATGATCTTCGAGGTATCGATCCCTGTAGACAAACCGGTAAAATTCAAACCCGACGAGTTAATTCCGCTAATTAAGGACATTGTGAAAACCTCCCCTTCAATCTTCGATCGAACAGTTGCAACCAATTCTGTGGATAACCCAATTCAACCATCGAAGATTTTTTTCCAAGAATGCGTCCCGAGTTCTGAGATTTTTCCCCTAGAACTCTGATGAGAACAAAACACTCTACCCAAACAAAAAAACGCTGGGGATCAGAAAGATCACCCAGCGTTCACAAGAGATGAAAATCGGCAGGAATCACGTTCCGTTCAGGTCAGGCCCCACATCGGTAAGTGAGATAGGGGCTTTAACCCGAACGGAAATTTTCATTGTTCCAACGAGAGATTACCCTCGAAGTAAGTTGGCGACCAGCGAGGTCAAGGCGTTGGCATTGCCCAACACGGTGGTACCAGCCTGAATTTGGGTTTGGTACTTGGTGAAGTTGGCAATTTCTTGAGCAAAGTCGGTATCGCGAATGACCGATTCGGAAGCAACCGTGTTTTCCAAGGTCGCTTTGAGGTTGTTAACGTTCGATTCCAAGGTGTTCTGTTGGAAGGCCCCCAGACGACCTCGGAACTTACTCACATCGTCGATCGCAGCATCGATCACTTTCAACCCTTCGTCGGCGTTGGCGGTGGTCACTTGGCTGAGGTTGGTGAACACGCTCGAAGCACCAATCCCCAAGGCCGTGATGTTCATCTTGTCGAAAGACAACTTCACGTTCTGGCCGGCGTTGGCACCCACTTGGAACGAGAGAGCGTTGTTAGTAACGTTCACGTTTCCTTGGGCACCCGTAACAGTGGCAATTGCAGTGGAGTTGACCAAAGCGATGGAGACCGAAAGCCCTTTGGCGACGCCCGAGGTGGCCGTCAAGGTGTTGCCCGATCCCGTAGCAGCCACACCGTTGATGGTCCCAGCAATATCAACGCCTGTATCGTTGAGAACCGAGTTTCCGAAACCGCTGGAGTTGGCCGCAGCGGCCACGTTCGAGACCACACTGATCTCAGCAGAAGACCCAAAAGCGGTCGAGAGTAAGCGGGTTGCACCACCAGCACCGTTGTTATCGGCTTTGACCCCAGTTTGGTTAGTGAACTCGTTGATCCGGTCGATCACTTGGTTTTGGGACATACCCGCTTTCAAGGAGATTTGAACACCATTGATGGTGAGTACTTCATCCGCAGCCAAGTTTGCCGTTTGACCTGTAGCAGCGGTCACGTTGGCTTTTTCGGCAGCGGTCGTGACGTTGATAGCATAGGCACCCGCAACCGTCTCGTTAGTGGCTTTGAGTACTGTCACATCGGCATCGGTCGCCGTTCCGCTCACACCCGAAGAGCCGTCCAACAATTTTCGGGAACCGAATTGGGTGTTGTTAGCAATCCGGTCGATCGAGGTCAAAATGTTGTCGATTTCGGCTTGGTTCGCAGCCAAAGCGTTGGTATCGTTCACACCGGTGTTGGCCGAGTCAACCATCAAGCTACGGAGCTTGGTCAACAGGGTATTCATTTCGTTCAGAGCACCTTCACCGGTTTGAACCACGGCGATAGCTTTGTTGGTGTTGTCGATCGCAGCACGAAGGCCGGAGATTTGAGCACGTTGTTGTTCCGAAATCACGAGCGCGGCAGGACCATCAGCACCACGGTTCACTTTCAAACCGGTGCTGAGCCGTTCGAGCGATTTGGCCAGATTGTTGCTGGTTCTGGAAAGACTGTTCTGTGCGTTCAACGAGGTCACGTTGTTTGCAATAGACAGTGCCATGATAAACTCCTCTGTTCCCGTGCGATGGAAGATATTTCCTCGCTACACCTCCGTTTATCGATACCCCTTCTCACGATTTGCCTTTTTTGTTCGTTTTTTTTCGATTTGCATTTGTGCCCACAGAAAAGAATTCAGCAACAATGCTGGTATTCTTGTTTGAGCATTTCTCTTTCTCTTCTGTGGCCGAAATCGTTCCCCAAAATCGATCCCCTGCACCATACTTCCCGAACTATTGCTAGGGTCTTCATGTTTCTGAGAGCTTGGAAGGATTTCCAAGCAAGTTTCGCTTGACGTGTTCGTTTAAATTAAGTAAGGGAATGCAAATACCTAGAAATGGGTATTTCTTCCCTCTCCGATTGTGTTTTGTCCGTTCGCTTTTTTGAACTTAGAGGGTCTCACTATGTGGTCCCCACCTATCAATCATCCGCTTCGGAAAATTTTTGCCGGTGTGACCGAGAATACTTTCTTTGCTTCTCTCGGTGTGGTTGACCCACCGCTGGTGGATTATCTTTCGGATTTGCTCGTTCGATTTTTACACTTCGATGCGATTTATCGCTTGAAGGATATCGGCGGGCGTCCCCTAACGGAATTGGCCGAGATGCTGCTCAAAGCCGAAGAGGTTCCCCCCGAAGGTCGCACTCGGGCCGAAATTCTCCGCCATATTGGGGATTTCACCCTGTTTTGGACGGGGCTTTTCCCCGAAGAGGTTCATCGCTTGCAAACGGGTTTTGCCCGCGATGCCTTCGTGAGTTACACCCAACAAGGGAAACTCAGTTACCTCGCCGCTGCTCGAATCTTTGACCCTTCGGGTACCGACCAACAGCATTTAGTTCTGGTGAAACTGAGTTCGCAGTTTGAACTTTGTGCGATTGGTTTAACTCAAGTTCGTCAAGAATTGATTCGTGCCGGTAAGCTGAATTAAATCTATCGCCTTCAACCCGTTTCCACGTCTGGATCGTTTCATACGCAATGGACCGAGAAGGGGCCTTTCCCCACTCATTCTGCACCTCAGAGATCAATCAATCGCTTGCTGTTTTTCTGTTTCGGATCGCCCTGAGATGAGAGCATTTTCAGGCTCTATTGAGGTTCTATTGAGGACCAAGGATTACGGAATCGGAAAAGCGATCCAGTAAAGAGAGACGGAAAAGCTATTCATAGAGCAGGGTACAAGGTTGCATACTAGGGAGAAACAAAAAGAGAGTGAAGGATAGGGCAATATAACTCACAGGAGTAGGGAATTACATCAATGATGTAGGAAGTTTAAACAAGGCAAGGAGTGCGTCCGGTGGGGATCGAACCCACGACCACAAGATTAAAAGTCTCGTGCTCTACCAGCTGAGCTACAGACGCTTTAGGTCAACTCACTGACCGCAGTATATGTATAGCAATAACTCGATTTTTGGCAAATCATGTTACCACTTTCTTTCAAAATTATCTCACACTCATGTAGGACTAAGTGGCCTCAGCAAAGGTTCACGCTTTTATCCAAGTTCTTATCTCTTTTCAAAATCGTCACTTTGAATTCATCTGCAGAAACCATACCCTACATAACGAACGATTCTCGGCGTACCTTGGAATTCATTGACATGGCAACTTATTCTTCCGCGATAGTGGGAACGGGGTTTATTGGCCCTGTTCATATTGAGGCACTTCGTCGATTGGGCCGACCGATCGCAGGAGTATTAGGTTCCTCCCCAGACAAGGGGCAACAGCTTGCGGAAAAACTCCGCTTGCCCAAGGCTTATTCGACTCTTGAAGAACTGCTTCAGGACAAAACGGTGAGGGTAGTTCACTTGACAAGCCCCAATCGGTTCCATTACGAGCAGTGCATAAAAGTTCTCAATGCCGGTAAACACGTTATCTGCGAAAAACCCCTTGCCATGACTTCTGAAGAATCGGCCGATCTGGTTCGTCGTGCGGCCTTGAGTTCCTTAGTGGCTGCGGTAAATTACAACGTCCGTTTTTATCCACTGTGTTTAGAAACAAGGCGATTGTGTCAGCAACAGCAATTCGGGACCATTTATCACATAACTGGTTGTTATTTACAAGATTGGCTCCTTTATGATACCGATTTTAACTGGCGCGTGTTGGCCTCGGAAGGTGGCGCACTCCGGGCCGTTGCCGATATTGGCACACATTGGATGGACCTGATGAGTTTCATTACTGGACTTAAAGTTGAAGCAGTCTTTGCAGATTTGCATACGGTGCATCCGGTGCGAAAATCGTTTACCGGCAGCAATGAGACCTTCTCGAATGTTCAGACGAATCGCCCCTTTCAACTTATTCCGATCGATACCGAAGACTTTGGAAATATCCTTGTGCGATTTCATGGGGGGGCCAAGGCCTGTTTTACCGTTTCTCAAGTGAATGCAGGTCGGAAAAATCAAATTCGTTTCGAGATTGCAGGTTCTCAAGGTTCGGTAGCATGGGATAGTGAAGAACCAAATCTATTGCGGATCGGATACCGCGATCGTCCGAATCAACTACTCATGCGGGACCCGTCCTTGTTGCCCCCAGAAATTAGGGGTTTCACCGATTATCCCGGCGGACATAACGAAGGTTTTCCCGATACATTTAAGCAACTGTTCAAGGCGATCTATAGCGAAATCGATTCCTACGAGGCAGGAGACTCGACACGGCAGGAAGCATCGTTTCCATTTCCGACTTTCGAGGAGGGACATCGTGAAATTCTGTTTTGTGAGGCCGTGCTGAAAAGTCATCGGGAGCAACGCTGGGTTTCCATAGAAGCTCATTAGGAGCCGAAAAGGAGAGGAAATGACGAACGAAACGCCGGACCCCCATCGCTCTCCAAACGCATCCCGTTTGGGACTGACGCTTTTTTTTATTTATTCGTGTTTTTACGGGGTCTTTATGGTGTGGAGCGCCTTTGCCCCGATGAGCTTGGGTGAGCCTTTATTCCAAGGGGTAAACACAGCGATTGTGTACGGGATGCTGTTGATAATTTCGGCGTTTGTTTTGGCATTGATCTACACATGGTTTTCGAGAAAGAAAGGAAAATCATGATCCATCTGCCTTCGACCCTTGCGATTGTCGTTTTTTGTTTATTCGTTGGTCTCACCTTGGGGCTGAGTTTCTATTTTGGACGGCGAACCCGATCGTCTGCCGGTTACTTTGCTGCTCACGGAAGCGTCCCTTGGTGGGTCAACGGGGTTGCCTTTGCGGGAGATTATCTCTCGGCGGCTTCCTTTCTCGGAATTTGTGGAATGATTGCCTTTTTTGGCTACGATGGATTTCTTTATTCGATTGGTTACCTTGCCGGTTGGGTCGTGGCGTTATTCGTGGTGGCCGAACCATTGAAAAGATTGGGGAAATATACTTTTGCTGATGCCTTGAATTCTCGGTTTCGCTCCCGAGGTTTGAAGTTGATAGTGGCGATTAGCACGCTGGTTGTGAGTTTGTTCTATCTGATTCCACAGATGGTCGGGGCAGGGGTATTGATTCGCCCCTTATTGGGCTTGCCTCATTATGCCGGTGTCTTGTTGGTCGGGGCGGTGGTGATTTTGATTGTCACCACTGCAGGAATGGTCAGCACCACCTACGTTCAATTTCTTAAGGGGCTTTTGCTCGTACTGTTTAGCACGGTGCTTTCTCTGTTGATTCTGGTTCGGGGACTCTCAACGCAGCCGAATCCCAATCAACATCAATTTGTAACCATAGGCCCTTTCCCGATTGAGAAAAGAAAGCATCTGGCGGCTTCGGATTTACCATTTCCCACCGCTCAGATCATTCCGCCTCAAGGGGGGTGGATCGATAAGCCCTATGTGCGAGTGCAACTCCCCGAAGGGATGCGGACCTTTCGGATTCAGGAGCTAAATCCCCACCAGATCATGCTAAGTGAATGCCAAACCTTGGAAATTTTACCTACAGGGCGGCGGCTGGTGAACGGGATTCCTCAGGGAACCGGCGAAGGGGAGGGTGATCTGTTTCCGGTCGGTACCGTGAAACGCTTGCCCGAGAATCAATCCCAGACGGGTTCCCTTGGACCGATCTCATTTTTCAGCACCATTCAGGAAAGTGAAATCCTTCTTTGGGGAGAAGAGAGTTTTACAACCGAGGGAATCCGAACCACCATCTACTTCCAAAAACCGACTTCAGGTAAGGAAATCCTTACCCCCGGAAATCTGCCGGCATTCAAGGGGATTCGCGGTGAATCGCTTGGGGATAAGCTGAATTTCCTTTCGTTATTGTTGGCGTTATTCTGTGGGACTGCATCACTTCCACATATTTTGATTCGTTATTACACGGTGCGGGATGCTGCCAGCGCGAGAAAAAGTACCGTTGTCGGAATTGGTACCATCGGCTTTTTCTACATTCTGACCCTCATTATGGGATTAGGTGCCATGACCAGCGGCGCCTTAGATGTGACCGATAGCAACATGGCGGCACCGCTCTTGGCCAGAAGTTTTGGCGAATTCATGTTTGCGGTCATCTCGGCCATTGCCTTTACTACGGTGTTGGGGACCGTTTCCGGTCTGATTGTTGCAGCCAGTGGGACGGTGGCTCATGATCTGCTCAAGGATTTTTTGAAATGGAACCTTTCGGATACGGCCCAAGTTCGGGCCGGTAAAATCACGGCTATCGGCGTGGGGGCAATGGGCATTGTTTTGGGGATTTTGTTCCAAAAGATGAACGTGAACTTTCTCGTGGGGTGGGCCTTTAGTGTGGCGGCCTCGGCGAATTTGCCCGCGCTAGTGATGCTTTTATTCTGGAAAAGAACGACCAAACAAGGGGTCATTGCTTCCGTCACGGTGGGGATGCTCTCTTCTTTGACGTGGATTCTTCTCAGTGCCGATACATTCAAGAATGTTTATAAGTTACCTGTTGAAAATGCCATTGTCCCGTTCAGTCAACCGGGAATTGTTACGATTCCGTTGAGTTTCCTTGTCCTCGTTGTGGTGTCGTGGTTGACCCCTAACTACCGAGACAAAATTCAGGAATCTGTTTGAACCCCTCGTTATTGGGAACTTTCTCTCTTGAAACTCGATGGATCACATGAGGATATAACAAGAGACTACGAGACTTACTCTCTGTTGGAAACTCACTCTTGAGGGTCGAAGTGTTTCTGTTTGATCCGATCGTTTCTCGTTTCCTTTTATTTTTTCAGATAGTTGAGCGTGTAATAACCATCCGAGTGAAGTAGGCCCTCACCTTCTTTGGATTTGATCCCTTCGAGGTGAATATCATACACGCGACCTTTGCGGAGATTGGGAACCTCGATGTGAACGGTCTGCCCATCGGCATCGAGCTTCACGGAATTGACTTTCTCGGGGCGGGTATCTTTTTCTGGGCAACCGTAATTGCTGGAGTATTCGTAGGTGTAGGACCGGACGGAATAGGCTTCGATTTTCTTGGCTAATTCTGGGTCAATGGGTTTGGTGAACCGGATTTGGAAGCCATTGGGTTCGAGCTTAATATCGTACATTTCAAAGGGGACTTCCCCCGTCCAAACAAGCCGTTCCATCCCTTGCTGTTTTCCGCCGACCGATCCCCAGCCGCGTGCCGTTTGACCTACGAACAGAGAGCCATCCGGAGCAAAAAGAATTCGGTTCACGCCACATTGGAAGCCGCTGCGGAACGGGAAGCAGGCCCCCTGATATTTCCCCTCGACCTTCTCTAAAGCAACTCGCATGATGATGCTCTTGGTCTGATCCCCAACGAAACATTGCCCCGCAAAAGGTCCGAATTTCCCGCCGGTCGTGTCCCAACGCGGTTCGGTTGCAGATTGACCCATTCGACCATAGGGGAACCAAATACAAGGGGGAGTAAGTTCGGGGAATCCTTCCTTGCCCGTCGAGGACTTGCTCCCATCGTACATCAAATTACTGGGGACAATATCGTTCTTTTTCTTAGGATCATAAAACGGGGTATGTTTCAGCCAAGGAAGTGAGGCCTGATGACCGTAGAAATCTCCCTTTTGAATGTGATGCATTTTGTTGCTGGCTACCCATTCCCCTTGGTTGTCGCAATAAAACAAATCTCCCTCGGGGCTGAAGTTGATCCCGTTCGGTGAACGTAAACCATAAGCATACGGTTCCATATCTCCCTTGGGGGTCACCTTGACACACCACCCACGGAAGGGGGATTTCCCTTGATGCCCCCCCCCGAAGCCCACATTCAAGGTGATGAAGAAATTCCCTTCTTTATCCCGTGCAGGACCAAACGCATATTCATGATAATCGCCGGCATTGCCCCATTTATCGCAGATGGTTTGGAATACATCCGCTTTGCCGTCGCCGTTTTTATCGATCATCTTGGTGAGTTCCGGACGTTGAATGACGTAAACCGTGTTATTATCTTCGGCATACAATCCCAAGGCCTCGTGCAGGCCCGATGCGAATTTCGACCATTTCATTTTCTCGACATCGGGATTCAAAGGATCGTCGATCAACCAAACCTCCCCACGACGGGTGCAGGCCAATAGTTTCCCATCGGGTCGGAAGGCCAATCCCCCGACCTCCAAAATGCAATCGTCGGGCTGTTTGAGGGTGATGATCTTATAGAACTTCGATTCTGCCGAGCTATTCGCTGCCGAGGATTTCGGCTGTGCCGAGGGAAAATCTCGATTGAGTTGATTCTTCACAACTTGGGGAAAATCTTTGCTCAGTTCGGGATGGAGGTAAACTTCAAATCCGCCAGCGATGTTGGTGACTTTGACGAGAAGCCGATTTTTGCCCGGTTTGAGTTTCATTTCACAAGTGTTTTGATCCGGTGCGGCCGCCCGAACGGCCTCTTCGGAAAGGATTTTCTCGCCGTTGAGCCAAATCACGATACTATCATCACTCCCCACCATGAGTGGCATGAGAATCGGTTCGCTCAACTTATTTTCGATTTCATGGGTGAGGTACATAACCGTGTGGTCGCTTTTCTTCGTGAAAGGCGCCAGATTCACGATTTTTCCAATCGGCGCTTGGGGTAATTCTTTCCAAGCCACCTTACCTTCTTTCCCCTCATAGGATTTGCTGAGATCGATTTCTTTTTCGGGTGGGTAAACTTTGGAGAAGCCCTCGTTTTCTGCCGGATTATCAAACGGTCCTATGATATGCCAGACCCCTTCGAGATTGGGGTAACCATTGGCCTTCAGAGTGGCCCGAATGGTTTCGTTCCGATTGGCTTTTTTCTGGTACTCCATCGGGGGGGCAGCCAGAACCGTAGCCCCAATGAGGGCCATGACCAGTAAGGTGAAACGAAGATACATATTTTAATTCTCCAAGTTCAACCAGAGTTGTTCAAAATGGCGGGTAAATTCGCGGAGTAAATCCCCGTCGGTGGTCGTAATCATCTTTTCTTGATTATCTCGGGCGGCAGCACGGGTCCAATTATAAATCCCCGTACGTAGGGTTTGCGTATCAAAAATGGCCTAATCAAGGTGCAGGGGGGCACGGGTGCGACCGGTCCGCAGAGGAATGTGTTCCGAGCCGGG
>CAZFDX010000587.1:0-2642 GCA_964518325.1 uncultured Alcaligenaceae bacterium
AAATTCTTTCTGCGCTGCGAACTCCGCACATTATCGTGGCATTGGGGCCAAATTGTTTTGTCAGTTCCTCCTTCAATTTGGGCTCGTGTTTGCTTAGTAATTTTTGTTGCCGGAGTTTTGCTTCGGTGGCCGGTCGGTCCACTTTGTCCAATGAGGCGGTGGCGATGGCATCCAGCACTTTGGCGGAATCTTCCACCCGATCATCAGCGAGCTTGATCGTCATGATTTCGGAATCCATCGGGAAATCGACCGAAAGATTTTTGATTAACCAAGCGACGGGGTCACCCTTACTTTTGATTAACTCCAGTTGCGAGATTTCGGGCTGGCTGACGGCCTGTTTAATCACCACCCGACTACGGACCAATTCCCTTTGCGTTTGTTGGCGAACGGGCAAATCGCGTTGGTCGGTATTAACCCCCTGAAAGTGAAGGGTCAGATAAACGTAGGGTTTTGCGGGGGGCAGAAAAAACCAAATACCCATCGCGGCGATCAGGCCGGCTATCGACCCGAGCAGAAGCCCGATTTTCCACTTCCGACGAACACAGTGGAGTAAGCCCAGTACGGTCAACCCTCGGGGAAGCCCTTGGCCCGTTGGTGCGGGAGCAAACGGATTGGTCCCAAAAACAACAGTTGGGGCAAGGGGCATTGCCACCGGTTGAGAGGTATGGGAAACGGTTGTATTGGTGGTATTCACGTTCACAGGTTGCAGAGCAGGTTGGTTAATTCTCAGCGGTGAAATCCTTTCGTTAAATGAGATGAAAACCCTTCCATCTCTGTTCAATTCAGGATTCTAGTTTATCGATTGTATCGATTATTCCAATTCTCTTAAGCCAACTTTCTCATGAGTCTCTTACAAATAACTCATGGGAGAGTGTTGGGTTTGAAAGGGTGAAGGTAGAGGGGGGTAATCATCCTTTCAAACGGGTTGTAACGGTATTGAGGATTTTAACGGGGATTTTGGACAACACAACTCAAAAAACATTATTTTTCTCGATTATTTTGTCAGCAAAAATGGCTTTGGCCTCAACACAGAAATGACTCTTTGATGATAGCGTAATTATTAAAATAGGAAGCGTTGAACCCGCATTTCTGGGACCTGAAATTACTGTCCGGCCACAACATATTCCACACTATGCGCCTCGGTCGGATCGGGTATCTCCCAACGATCAAGCAAGCGTTCGATCACTTTCTCGGGGACTCGTTTTCGGCGTTCTCGATTTTGGAGGTAGAGTTGTGCCGGTGATGCTTCCACATAGACAATTTTGACCTTGGCCCCAAAATCACGGAAGAAGTTCACACATTCGGTCCGCGTGGTCCGACTGAGATTGGTTGCATTCCAAATGAAGGATCGTCCGGCCCGAAAATATCCCCGAGCCAAATCGCGGGCAATGGTGATTACTTCCCCTTGGGGGTCGGTGGGAAGCACACCGAGTTGTTCCCGAATATGATCCAACGAGATGACGGGATGATCGGGCAACGAATGAGCAATCCAGTGATCCTTGCCCGCACTCGGTAAGCCCGACATGAGGATGACCTCGGCACGGGGGGGGGATTTCTGAATTTCTTTTTCCTGTCGGAAGAAACTCAAGCGGGCGTGATCGGTGGGAAACTCACAAGGTTTCGTGAGGCAACCTACCTGTTCGGTGTAATCTCGGAAGGCCTTGATCTGGGCGAGGAGATTATCGGGGTTGGGGCAAACTCGCCCCCGAGCGTCGGCCTCGGCTTGGAGGGCTAACCAGTCGCATCGGGCGGTTTGACTCACCTCACAAGCCAATCGGAGGGGGTCGGGCGATTCGGTGAGAAAGAAAGGGACCAAATGATGCCGAATCATCCCGCAGACCATTTCCCGCGCTTGGAAGGGGACCCCCAATTTCCACAGAATCGCCCGAGCTTTGATGGCCCCTCGCCAAGCATGACCTTTGGCCGAGACCTCGCCATGTAATCCCACACGGGTACAAATCGGTTTTGCCACGTCATGGAGCAAGGCACAAGTGAAGAGGATTTGTTGCTCCTCTTTATTGAGCGCTCGGAAACTGGGCATTGCGGCCATGGCTTCACAAACCATGTGAACGTGTGTCCAAACGTCGCCTTCGGCGTGGCGGATTGGGTGTTGGGGACAGCCACGGAGTTGCTCCATCCAAGGTTCGGGATCGAGCAAATGCCAAGGAATCTCCCAAGTCGGTGCAGTAGGACAAGCCGGAAAAGCCATAGGAAAATATCTTCAAATAATCGAACCAAATTCGAACCAAGCAAGCCAAGCCAAGCCAACCCTTCAAGCAAGTTCGCAAACCAACTGAAGGACGCTCAAGCCAATCATTCAAATAATAACCCAAACGATTTTGAGAGAGAGCGGATCGGGATTATCGGGGTCCCCCACTGGGAGGAGGAGGCATGGCAGGCCCCCCCCCGCCACCAGCGCCAAACCCCGCGCGGAACAATGGGGCTTTTTGGGCACCTTTTTCGGCGGTGTCTGCAGATATGGTTCCGACCACGAGAACGCGATTCCCCGAGCGGGAAACTTTGGCCTGTGTGAATGCACTTTGCGCAATAAATTCCCCTGCGGCGTTCAGCACATCGGTTTCGTAGGTCGCTTCGGCTTTTTGTTGACCTTGGCCGGGGGTAGGTGGAGCAAAGCCCCCTCC
>CAZFDX010000588.1:0-2552 GCA_964518325.1 uncultured Alcaligenaceae bacterium
AGGTGGATGTGGTCGATATTGACCTTGGAAATAAACGGCTGGAAGGTTACACATGGTTCACCCTGTTTGGCCCCCGAACCCAGAAATACAAAATCGGGATTGAACCAGCAGGCCCCGAGAAGGATGCCCAGAACATTTGGACTCCGGATGACGCAGTCCAAAGCGTTGGGGGCACACTCCTTTCTTGGCAAGGTCGTTCCGACAATCGGGAAAGCCGTGGGGGCAGCTTCTTCCAATCAACGTACAAATATCCCATTTATCCCAACCCCAATGATCCAAACGAAGAACTCTATGCCTCGGGGTTGAGTGGCGTTCCCATCAACGTGTGGACAACCAAAAGTTTCCACGCCCGTTGGAGTGCCAATGTCGATGCGAAACTTCCCCCATTCTCCGCCGATTTGGTCAGCCGCGGGAATACCCTTCAAGGAACCGTGACCAATAATACAGGGATCGAACAGTTTACCGATGTGGCTCTGATTTGGCGGGGAAGGGCCTTGAATTTGGATAAAGAATTCCCCAAAGGATCGAGCAAGCAAGTGGTGGTTGCAGCAACCGAATTTGGGAAAACAACGGGTCGCTTTTCGGAATGGATCGGTTCGCCCGATCGCTGGTCCACCTTACCGGTCAAGCCGTCGAATTATGGCTACGCGAACTATTCCAGTTACCGCATCCCCGAAGGAACCCCCTCGAATCCGAATTTCCGCTTGTGGCGGGTTTTGTTCCACACCAGTAGAACGGAAGTGCTGAACGATAAATCGGAACGGGATGCCAACGCGAGCCTGCGCTACCTCGATCAATCGTGGCGCGTGCAACCCCAACGGGAAGACTATGCGATTTTGGTGTTGCGAGTCCCCACTCGTGAGGGACCTGCCGAAACCATGGCGACCGATCCGGCCAGCCCCTCGCGATTGTGGTTAGGGGCCATCCCTGCCGAAAATCCCGAGGTCACCTCGCGACCGAGTTTGCAAGGGGTTCTCAAACAAGAAACCTATATTCGTGTGATTATTCCTGTAAAGATCGAAGGCAAATAACTTTGCCCTCCCCAATGAGATTCAAGAGAAAAGAGCATGATAGAAACACGGGATTTAACCAAAAAATACGGTGAGCTATACGCCTTGGATCGCCTATCGTTGCGATTGGAACCGGGGGATGTTTATGGGTTCATTGGACCGAATGGGGCGGGAAAAACCACGACCATGAGAATTTTGGCCACGTTACTGAACCCCTCATGGGGGGAAGCGAGCGTGTGTGGTTATTCGATTTACAATTCCTCCAAAGAAATTCGTCGGTGCATCGGCTACATGCCCGACTTCTTTGGCGTTTACGACGATATGAAGGTGATCGAATACCTTGAGTTTTTTGCGGCTGCCTATCGGATTCGTGGGGCCGAACGACGGAAAAAATGCGACCAAGTCCTTGAATTGGTTGATTTGGGTTACAAACGCGATGCCCTTGTGACCAGCCTCAGTCGCGGGATGACCCAACGGCTAGGCTTGGCCCGCGTGCTTCTCCACGAACCCCAAGTGCTACTCCTCGACGAGCCTGCCAGCGGTCTGGACCCTCGGGCACGCATCGAAATGCGCGAGCTTCTCAAAGAGCTTCGCAAAATGAAAAAAACCATTATGGTTTCCAGCCACATTCTCCCCGAATTGGCCGACATTTGTAATAAAATCGGCATCATCGAACGCGGGAAACTTCTCTTTAATGGGGACGTCGAATCTGCCATTCGACAAGTCCGCTACAAAACCGTTTACTTCGTTGCCGTTCAGGATAACCGCAACGAGGAAGCCGCCCGAAGCCTTAACCAATTCCCCGAATTGGAAAGCGTTGATATTGTGGACGAAGGAAAACAAATCAAGGTGACCATTCGGGATGGGGTTCCCGATGCGGGCTTCGTGGCCGATCGACTAATCGAACAAAAGTTTCGCCTGAAAACCTTCCGAGAAGAAGAACCCAATCTCGAAGATGTCTTTATGCGAATCACCAAAGGGATTACGAACTAACCCCTGTGACCACCTTTCCCTAACATCCAAGCGAAAAGGGCGTCGCCCCCTTCTCACAGGCTGCCCCGATCATCAAGAGCTAACGATCACCCTTTCACCCGATGTGCCGAGGTTCGTGAACATTTGGTAAAGCCCCGCTCTCACTCACAATTTTGCCTTTTCCGAACCCCCCCCTACGGACAATCGGGATTGGTCCTATACATTACACAAAGTTAGACCTTTAGGTAACCTCATCCTTATTTAGCTCTTATGAAGATTCACGAATATCAAGCCAAAGAACTCATCGCCGCCGCCGGTGCCAATATCCCCAAACATATCATGGTGACCAATGTTACTGAGGCAGAAAAGGCCTTTGATGAACTCAGTAACGGAGGGGGGGTCATGGTCAAAGCGCAAATTCATGCGGGGGGACGCGGCGCCGGTCAACTCAAAGGTTATCCCGAAAAACTCGGAGGAGTGAAATTCGTTTCCAATAAAGAAAAGCTCCGCACGGCCGTTCAAGCCATGCTTTCCCATCCCTTGGTGACCAAACAAACCGGTCCCGAAGGC
>CAZFDX010000589.1:0-1827 GCA_964518325.1 uncultured Alcaligenaceae bacterium
GAAGTACTATCGGGGGGATGTGATTACCCTGAAGAATCCGAATCCAGCCCTTCCGGTTTCGACATTGGGTAACCCAGGCCCGCAACCTCGGTTTAGCTACAACGCCCCGTTATTCCGAGCTGTGGTTCCCTATGTGGAACAAACGAAGTAATTTTCCCGATCCCCCCATCTTCCGTTTTCTGTTTCCCGTCCTTCGTTTTTCCAACAAGGGCGACCCCCGATCGATAAAAAAGCCCTAAGGGATTCCTGCACAATCCCTTAGGGCTTTTTCTTTCACTGGTGGCAGGTCGGGGGGCTTTCTTTGATGGGCAACGGGGCAATTTATGCAATTTAACGATAAAATCGGCTTGGGAATTGGGGGTATTTAGAGTATAACAAGGGTTAACTTTGGGGTTCCCTTTTGCGATTTGAGCAGAAACCCGCGCAAGACGGGTCGGACCTACCGTCTGACCTATGTGGAAAGACAGGAACCGAAAATCAAAGACCGAGAAAATATCATGAACGCTCCCTCAATCGCATCGTTAACCGCCGACTTCTTGACCGCTCAAAACGAGTTCGGTGATATGACCTTCTCGGAAGTCGATGCCTACAACATCACCGCCGGCCTTCGAGCCGATCCCAAACAAGCATGGGCCGACGCTCAGGCAGCCGCAGGGATTCAAGTGAATCAGGTTCCGACGGAGTGGGCCACGTTCGTTTGGTGGCACGAAACCGCCTACGCCATCCCAATGGCAGCAGGGGAATACCCCCAACGGTTACGCGAACTGGGCATTCTGTTGAGCGAGAAGAACCTCAACGCCTTGCCGGCTCCGCGAGCCTCGACCCTTCCGGCTGGGATGCAACGCTGGATCGAAAAAGCCAAGCTCGGTTCCTTCGATCAACTGGTCATGGCTGCCGCTCTGCTTCGCTCGGCGGGCGAGTTCAATCGGGCACAAGAATATCTGGATTTGGCCGAAGCCAAGGATGCCAGCAAACGAGATGTCATCGCCAACGAACGAGCCACCTTATATTGGTTCGCGAACGATCGGGCCAAGGCCGTTGAAATGTGGTCGAAACTCGACCATCACCCTGCCAGCCAATTTAATCAAGGTGTGGCGGCCCTGTTCAATGGCGATAAAGTGAAGGCCAAAACCTTCCTGAAGCAAGCCCAAAAGATGCTTCCCGAAAATAGCCCTTGGTACGATCTCGCCAGCTTGTACCTGTCCATCTCCGAAATCGAATAACGATTCGTCACTCACTCAATCCCTTCGTATCCTTCTTTGCAAATCCGAGTCGCACCTGCTCGATCGATCCGCCCTTGCTCTTCGATTCGCACCGCATCTAACAAGCATAATCAAACGGATGAAACGGTAATTGGGCCGGTTCCAGCCAGACCGATTCTTGACGGGACCATTTCCAAGCGGCCAAGGCCGCAGCACAGGCCGCAACATAATGATCTGACGGTTGTTTTGAGGTGCTGACCCCTTTCAGACCTTGGCTTTCCAACCATGTAAGCAGAGATCGTCGCGCTGAAGATGTTTGCTTCAGGTTCAGCACATCGGCAATAGGTGCCCCGCGTAGGGCCATCGTCGCGCTGGGGTGAACCTCCACCATTCGGGGAGTTCGGGGAGAGATTGTGGATAACATGCGAGAAAGAACAATCCCTCGTAAGGTCAAATACACCATTCGATTCAAGGTTGGAGGCATCACGGTACCGGCTCGCAGTCCCACCGCAATCACGGCATTCCGCAATCGACGATCCCCTGGCCGATCCCCCCCCCGACTTGTTAAGGTAGGGGCACAACACGCCCAACCCACCCCCTTCTGTTCCAAACACCAGCAGTATAA
>CAZFDX010000590.1:0-2975 GCA_964518325.1 uncultured Alcaligenaceae bacterium
CCATCGGCGAGGAAACTTTCCCCTTGCCACGACCTTTTTTGGTTCTGGCCAAGCAGAACCCCATCGGGCAAGAGGGGACTTATGTGCTGCCCGAAGCTCAGTTAGATCGCTTCTTGTTTAAGGTTGTGGTCAAACACCTAAGTCGGCAAGAGGAACTGAAATTGATCGATCGTCATGGCTCGGTGAATGCTTCTCGTCAAGTGCAGGCGGTTCTCAAACCCGAAGATTTAGCCCAATTTCGTCAAGTGGTCGATTCGATTCATATAGATGATCGAGTGAAGGGCTACATCGTGGATATGGTGCGCTGTACCAGAAACCCAAGTGAATACGGGCAGAATTTCGGCTCGTGGATTCAAAATGGCTCAAGCCCGCGAGGAATTTTGGCTTTGGTTCGGGCCAGTCAAGGCGAAGCCTTTTTGAATGGACGTTACTTTGTGACCCCCAGCGATGTCCAAGCCGTGGCGGGGGATGTTCTGGCCCATCGCATTATGATTTCTTACGAGGCCGAAGCAGAAAACATCGATTCCTTGATGATCGTTGAGAAAATTGTCCAAGCGATACCGACACCTTAAACCGATTCCAGCATGTATCAAGTACTATTCAACATTCCGATTCTAAAAGGGTATCTGTCTCCTGAGGGGATTCCGATTAACGGCTTCGGGGTCATGCTCTTTTTGACCTTCGTGGCCTCGATGCTCTATCTCCGTTGGCGGATCAAAGCTCTGGGGCTGCCCTTGCCGTTGAAAAATGTTCAGGACCTAGTCCTTCTCTTTTTGGTCACAGGGGTACTCGGTGCCCGTATTGTGTACATGATTCAATACGATGTACCGATCTCCCAATTTATTCGGATCGATCAAGGGGGGATTGTTCTCTACGGTGGAATTATTGCGGGGATTATTACCTATTTCTTTGTGCATAAATATATGCTCAAAAAGTACGGGATTGGCTTTTGGGTCATGGCCGACGTGATTGGCCCTGCGCTGTGCCTTGGGATTGCACTAGGAAGGCTCGGCTGTTTGATGAATGGTTGCTGTTACGGGCATGCCGTCCAAGAACCTTACCCCGGTTTGACGTTTCCTTTGCTCACGGCACCGGCCCGAGAAACGGTTTGCGATACGAAGGGACTTCAAACAACGGTGGGCTTTACCCTGACCTATGGGGGACTGACGGATATTCGTTCCATTGTGGGAGATGTAGAACCGAATTCCCCCGCAGAGAAGGCAGGTCTAAAACCTCGGGATATTATTGCGTCTGTGAATGGTCAAGTGAATAAATCCCTGTTGGTGATTTTAGGAAGTAAAAAAGAAATCGATGCCATTCAGGCCGAGTTTCGCGATCGACCTAATGTTTCTTTAGATGGTCCCGTTGAACGGGGGACCGACTGGCGTTTGACCTTGGCCTTTGATGATGCTCAAGAGGCGCGAAGGGTACGATCCGAGTTGAACAGCCGAGCTTTACGGGACCCCTCCACAACGATTATTGTGCGCTCGATTGATACCTTCACCGATCTGATTAATAATTGGCCTCGCTCGAAACAATCCTTAGAGTTGACCGTAATCCGTGACGGCCAAGAAATTGCATTGCCTAGATTCACCCCGCGAACGATCCCCCTTCACCCAACACAAGTTTACGAAACCATCTCAATGTTGATTCTGATGGTTGTTTTGTTGATGTATTACCCGTTTCGTCGCCATGATGGACAATTATTTACCTTTTTCATTTTCGGTTATGCCATCCATCGATTTTTGAATGAACAGCTTCGTGATGATACCACTCCTGTTTTTGCAGGCCTGACGATCTCGCAAAATATCAGTGTCGGCATATTCATTTTTGGCCTAATTTTGGAGATTTATCTGAGAAAGCAATATCCTCCTCGAAAAAGTCAAGTTTAATAAACGAAAGAGAGAATTTCTCTTGAATTTCTAGGGTCACCCCCATGCGTGTTTGGTTTCCCATTGCGTTGGTTGTTGTTTTTTTATTGTTTCTACCGGCTTTCGTGATTTTTGCACTGGACCTTTTGGGTATTGCAGGCCCCGTGAATGTGTGGTTGGAATCTCGTTTGGGGATAGGGCATAATCGACCTTTACCGGTCTGGGCAGCGATGGTGTTGTTTTTCATACCTTTTTTGATTGTGCTGCTGTATTTTTTGAAATTAAGACGAAAGCCGGCATTGGTTCCAAGTACCTTTCTTTGGAAAAAAAGTGTCGAGGATTTACATGTCAACCGTTTGATGCAGTTTCTTCGCAATAATATCCTTTTGATCCTGCAATTATTGGTTATGATCTTTTTGATCTATGTGGTGTTAGCCCCGAGAATTCATGGGGTGCAGGGGGGGGGGCGAAATTATATCCTCATCATCGATAATTCTGCCAGCATGTCCGGCAAAGATGTTTCAGGGCAAAAAACACGGCTGGACTGGGCCAAAGCCGAGGCGATTAAGGAGATCGAAGCCGCTTCGGATAATGATACGGGTATGGTAATTGTTTTCAGTTCCACGGCAGAAATTCGACAATCATATACCTCGAATCGTTCGCTCCTAAAAAAAGCGGTTGAAGAGATTCAACCCACCAATCATCCGACCCGTTTTGAAGAAGCCCTTTCGTTAGCCGAGAGTTTAGCCAATCCGCAACGCTCCACCGAGAACGAGGCAGTCGCGCCACCAAATGCCGAGGTCGGTAAAGAACGGGTCTATTCCGCGCTCGAGGGGTTGCAAGCGGAGGTGCATCTTTATTCCGATGGACGCTTTCCGGATGTACCCGATCAATCGCTGCAAAATCTGAACCTGAATTTCCATTCTCCTTTGGATACCTCGAAAGCCGATTCCGCCGAAGCCTATTCCAATAATGTGGGGATCGTCAAACTCGATGCCATTCGGGATGAGAGCGATCCTACCAAAGTGATGGTGTTTGTGCGGGTGATGAATTTTCGGACCCAAGCCGTCAACAATGCTCGCGTGGAACTCGACGTTACCATAG
>CAZFDX010000591.1:0-5185 GCA_964518325.1 uncultured Alcaligenaceae bacterium
GCCCTTCTGCAAGCAGACGCATGATCTCCAAGCGTTCCGGAGCCGCCAAGGCCGCCAAAAGTTGAGCGCATCGGGTTGGTTGAAGAGGATCATTTTTTGTCATGGGTTGTTCCGTCGATCCATCCGAATTGATAGGGTTACTTTATCAATTTTTCTCCTCGATTTCGATTGAGTTGGCAAAATTCAACCTTCGATTTCTCGATTTTTGGATTTTTAGATTTTTGGATTTTTAGATTTTTAGGGTGTTGGTTGCTAGATCGGATTTAAGGTGGGTTCGAGTGTGCCCATCGAAAAGGTGTGGTTTGAATACGGAACCGCCCGCTGTAAACCCGATAGGGGGTCACGGGAATGGCCTGCAAGCGATTTTCGATGATGGCTCGGCCAATAATCAAGAAGGCCCCATACCAAAGCCAGTTATGACGAAACAGATTATGTCCAAACAGACCCTCGAACAATAATAAGAATATCCCCATGCCGATGGCGTTACTGATTGGATAGATGGCCGAAGTGCTGCCGAAGGGGTCGCGTTTTTGGGCACGGCGGATCCAAAGCACATTCGCAAATAAGCCGACCACCACCATCGAAAAGGAAACAATCCCCAGTCCCCCTAATTCTCCCATCAATTGGGCATACAAACTATGCGATTCGATTTTGCTGCGGGTGGCCTGTCGCCAAACCCCAGGCCCGACCCCCGTGAGGGGATTGCGCTCCAACAACTCCAATCCTTTGATGTACCCTTCGATCCGTCCTTCTCCCGATTCTTTCGCATTTTTGGGGCCTACATCGGGGTTAATAATAGTTTCAAATCGATTCTGTAACGAGCTAGGAAGCGCAAGGAAAATTACGGGAGAGAGCAGGGCAAAAGCAAGGAAAGCTCGCCCACGATAACGACTGCGGAACACAATCCAAAGGCCCCAAACAAGGACCCCCACCAAAGAGCCACGCGAACCCGTTAGCAGAACACATAGCACCGAAAGCCCCAAATAACCGATCGTCAGCAGGCGTTGCCATTTTTTTTGGTAGATTTGCCAAAAGGCGACCACAAAAGGCAGGGCGAAAACAATACTCGCGCCGAAACTGTTGGGGTCTCCCAAGGAGGTATCCACACCGATCATTCGCACGATACCCATGCGGTAGGTGTGCCGCCCGCCGAGAAATTCGCGAAAGGAATGCAGCAGATATAACCCCATCACACCGACAAACCCGACGACTAGCCTTTTCAGACCTTTCTCATCCGAAGCGCTCGAGACCAGCAATACATAGAATACGGCAATTTTGAGCCAGTTTTCGACGGCAAATTGCCCTTGCTCGGACCAAGGAGACATGACCCAACAGAGTAAGATGGCACCTCCAAAAAGGACATAAAAAAGGTGCAAATAATTCGGATGAAATTTTTTATCTGGATAAAGCAACCAAATCCCGAGGGTGCCAAGGATGTAGATACGCTCAACGTGAAGATCACCTAAAATCGGCCAGACCTCAAAGGGTCGGTCGATAAATAAGAACATGTAGCCAATCAAGAGATAGTGCATAGAAGGTCATCCTGACCAGTTGAAGCATCCTGTTGTTCATGCTCATTCTAGCAAATCGAAGGAAGGAGTGGAACTCGAAAAAGAAAGAGACGGGGCAATAATTTATGAGCCAATACAAGGAGTCGAAAAGGCAAAGATCGACACACAAGAACCAAGAGCCAAGAACCAACAGGTTGGCGATAACGAGTTCTGTCGAACAAGGAGAGGGAAGTTAACGGGGCTTCAAAGAGCCAGCTAGCGTTGTCATCCATTCTTCGAGGTATCGGGCATGTTCTTCGCGACATTTTGCTTGAACAGCGTAAATTTTTCCGTCGATCTCGATGGCCGAGAGAATCCACATTTCTTGAAGATCGGGGTTGGTTTTGTCCCGATGGATAAACCGACCAATCTTAGGTCCTGAGGGAAGCTCTAGCCCTGTTGGAGAGTCGTAGGGAACAATTTTCCCATCGTTATCACCTTCCACATATTGGCGTTTGATATACCCCTCGGTGTAGGTTTTGACCGTTTCGAGAATATCGTCGCCCGATTTGGGAAGTTCCAAAACTGCGGCAGTTGCTTTGACGTTGGTCCAACTTTTGGTTCCCTTGACCGATGTTCCCTGAAATGCCTTGCGCCCCTCTAAAAGGTATACAGTTGCGGGGTCGTAGGCTTTGAGGTCCGGCATGCGATCTTCATTCAACGGACCATCAATCGATTTCCAAACACCTCCATGATGATCCTCAATATCGTAGGGGGCGCCTGGGGGGGCAATGCTTTTCTTGGGCGCGCTGGATTCTTTCCAATTCTCACGGCCTTTGCCGAGTTTCACTAAATCTTTGACGCTGTCGAGTTCTTTCTTCGCGGCATCCCATTCTGCCAAGGGGGCCAACAGGAACACAACGTAACCAATCCCTTTGCTTCCGACGGCATAGGCTTCACCACGGTAAACATCCCCTCCTTTGGTGGTTGGCGTCCCTTGGAACGCGATGGCTTGGGCGCCAAGGCCGAGGAGTTTGCCATCCTTCTTATTCACGATTTCGCAACCGGGCATGTAACTTTTCACCCGAGAGGTCATCGCATCACGAAGTTCATTGGCTCGGGGCATGCGATCTTTGTAATCGTTGGCCCAAAGAGCAAACATCGCTTTGGGCGATTCCTTTCGACTCATGCCGATCACGTTGGCATCAATTTCACGACGGAAGGATTCATCTTTTTGCCATTCTTCCGAAAAGGGAATAAATTCGAGGTTATAAATTTCTTCACTCTGTTTCTCGGGTCCCTTTGCGGGTTTCCCTGATTTGATGAAGAAGATGACGGCTCCCACCACAGCGACCACGAGAAAAGCCACCACACCCGAAAGAACGAGGGCCGTGACGGGAAGCGTTTTTTTCGAGGGGAGTCCCACCGCACCGACGAGCCTAGGTTCCCGTTGATACGAACCTTGGGGCGCTCGTTCTGTTGAATCGGGTTCCGAGGCCGAGACCGAGGCCGTTGATTCGGGTTGATTAAAATTCCCAAAATCGAATTCACCGGCCGCAGGCGGAGGAAGGTGCGAAGCCTGAGTGGATGCTGCGGGGGGGGGGACAGCAACCGGCCGTGCTGTGACAACCCCAATTCCGCGACGATAGGGGAATTTCGTTCGACAAAATGGGCAAGTCACCATCGCTGCGGGGGGAAGTTGATCGGCATTGAATTGGTAGGTGCAACCCGTATTGGGACAAGGAAAAATCGAAGACATTACAAACTCCGAGGAACCCGTTTCTAACAAATATCATAGGGCTTTTTTTGTTCAGAAGCAAAAGGAGTTTTGGGGTCCCTCATCCTACTTTCATCGAGGGGTTCGATCACCAAAGTGCCGTGATGGGGGTGCCCTGATCCACTAAGGGGACGGGTCGGCCTTGGGGGTCGGTGACTCGGGTTTCTGGATCGATTCCCAAGGCATGGTACAAGGTCGCTGCCAAATCTTCGGGACTGACCGGATGATCGACGGGGTAGGCAGCATCTTTATCGGATACGCCGTAGATGGTTCCACCACGAACTCCCGCCCCTGCGATGAGGGCAGGGAATAAGGTGCTCCAGTGATTTCGGCCCCATTCCGGATTCGCTTGGGGAGTACGTCCCATTTCACCCAGTGCGACAACCAAAGTCTCTTGGAGCAGGCCCCGTACTTCGAGGTCTTCGAGTAACGCAGCGGTGGCTTGATCGAATGTGGGCATGAGATGATTTTTGACATCCCGACTATGTAAGTGTGAGTCCCAAGAGTAACCATCGCAACAGTCATAATGCACGGTGACAAATCGCGTGCCCGCTTCGATCAGACGGCGGGCCATCAAGCACGATTGTCCAAATAGCCCCCTCCCGTAGCGATCTCGTACAGCGGTTGATTCCAATCGAATATCGAGGGCTTGTCGGGTTTTTTCCGAAGTGACCAACGAGAAGGCCCGTTCCCGAATTTGATTGGCCGGCGTGAGTTCCGCAAGGGACGATTCCATTTTTTGACGTTGGGCTTCAAAATTTTTCAACAGGTTAACTCGATCCTGAAGACGATCCAAACTGATTTCGGAACGTGCCAGTCCATCGAGTTCAAATTTCAATTCCTCATCGCTGCAATCCCGCCAATAGGGGTTATCTTTCGGATCGCGTTTTTCGACGGAAGTGGTTAACGGGTTATACGCTTTCCCCAACCAACCGGCATACTCCCCCGGCCGACGATATTGACCTTCTTGTTCGATTTTTCCTAGCCACGCAGGAAGGACCACATACTTCGGGTTTCCACGAATGCCGGATTGTTTTTGGCTGAGATATTCCACCGCCGAGCCAACGGAGGGCCAATCCTGAGGGGTCGCATTGAATCCGCCGCCGATGGGGATATGCCAGCGTTTGCCCGTTTGGATGTAATGGCCTGCTCCGGAATGATCGTTGTAAGAATGAGTGAGTGTGCGAATAACGCAATACTTGTTTGAGATGGCAGCGAGTCTGGGGAGAGCTTCGCTGATCTTCAAGCCGGGGGTTTTGCAGGGGATCGGTTTGAAGGGGCCACGAATTTTTTCGGGAGCATCGGGTTTCAGGTCAAAGGTCTCTAACTGCGAGGGCCCCCCGTAGAGAAACAGAAAGATGATCGACTTCGCACGGGCAAAGCCTGTTTTTCTTTCAGTGTCGGCTTGCAACAGTTGATCCAAGTGCAAACCCAATAGACCCGCGCCACCAGCCTTAAGGAAAGTTCGACGAGTTCCGGAAATGTTTCGACAAAGGGAGAGCATAGGGAAGCCCTCGGGAGGGTTTTAGACTCATTAAAGTTTAACATAAATCGATGAGATTACAAGATGCGCGCTGTTGGCAAAATCGCATCATCTTCCGATCCAGATTCCGAGACGACGCTGAGAGCAATGGAGCGAGTGTTCATGGAACCGACTGAGCGAGTGTTCATGGAACCGACTGCATGGGTGAATTTTCGATTCCAGTTCGGTAGGAATATCGATTAACGTGTGGAGGGGGGGGGGAGATTTTAAGTCAAGAAGTGGGAACGGTTTGTTGCCCGTGTGGGATGGATACCAAGTTATTTCCTGTATGCTCACTAAAAAATTTGTAAACAAACTCGAACACTCAAGGGGCAGTCTCTCATACACATCTGACGCTGCCGACGACCTACTCGGTGTATATCCAGGGTGTCGCCG
>CAZFDX010000592.1:0-2725 GCA_964518325.1 uncultured Alcaligenaceae bacterium
CCCAAAAAGTGAATTACGAACACTTAGAAGAGACCTTGATGAAAGAGGGGATTCAGAAATTCGCCGATCCGCAAAAAGCCTCGTTGGCCTTGATCGCGAAAAAACGGGCCGAGCAATCACGTTGAAAAAAAACGTGTTGGAAGTCAGTCCGCCGGGAGCAGAACGTCCGTGAGTTGATGGAAATCCTCAAAGATGCGATCCGGCTGAGCTGCCTCTAAGCTCGCTCGATCATGTGAACCGGTCGGCAAGACCCAAACGGCGATACGCGCATTCCGTGCGTCTTCAGTATCGATGGACATATCTCCAACAAATAAGGCCCGTTCGGGTGGTTTGTGCAAATCCTTCAAAGCATGAAAAATCATTTCGGGGTCTGGTTTGGGCTTGAGTTCGCCGGGGCCATAAACACCCGTAAAAAACGGAGCCAATTCTAACTCATCGACCAATTGTTTCGTAAAGCGGGGGGGTTTATTGCTGCAAACGGCCATTTTGACCCCTGCAGCAAAAAGTTTCGGTAGCCCCTCTTCCACACCGGTCAGCAATCGGGTGAGCGATGCCATCACTTGGGGATGATGTTGCCGATAAAGTTCGGCGTTGTGTTGCGGGTCCCCCGGCGCGACTTGTTGCATCAGATGCTCTAGCCCATGCCCGACGAGACCTCGCACTTCTTCTTCGGTCAGGCTTTGCCAGCCATGATGCTGTCTGACATGGTTCACACTTGCGGTGATCGCTCCAAAGCTATCTGCTAGGGTTCCGTCGAAATCAAAAAGCACAGCCGAGTATCGCATGAGCAGGGGTTCTCTTTTACGAAGAATAGGTCGTTTCACTTTTGCTAAGAATAAGTCGTTTCTCTTTTACCAAGAATAAGGGAAAGGGTTTTAGGCAGCGATTCGCGGAGCCAAACTTCCACGAATCGATTTATAGGCCCGAAGGATGAGGTATCGACCGGCCACGCGCTCAAACAGTCGCGGGGAAAGCCAACGGAGCAAAGCCGGTAGTTCTCGGCGGGAAAGTTGTCTTTGTCGAATGATGACATCATCGAATTCAAGGGCCGCCGCCCGAAGGTCCGCAGGTGTAAAGCCCAACGTGATATTCGGAGCTAAACCCAACCATTTTCTCCAGAATAATAAGGTTCGGGTCCAATAATTGGCGTTACGCCAAGCCGGTACAGCCAGGTCTAATCGCCCCCCTGGTTTCAAAATTCGACCGATTTCTTTAATGACCTTATCCAAGTCCGGCGGCGTTTCGGATAAGATGCCCGAAACCACATCAACGGTGGCATCGGGCAGGGGTAAACGATCGTAGGGGGTCAGATGAAAATGCCCCGCTAATTGCCGAGCCGTGAAATGAGCCTTGACCAAATTCAAACGATCTTCGATCGGATCGCACACATGAACCGTGTTCGAGGGCTGATTCGGTCGGGCCTGAGCAAATCGGGCTGCCTCAATGCCAATCCCTGAGGAAAGTACCACAATGTTTTGTCCCGAATAGCGATCGACATGAAAGAGTTTGGGAATCCAATAACCTTGGTGCTGGTAGCGTCGCTTTTCTAGATGGGTGAACCATTCGACGGTACCAATTTCAAGGGCACCCCCTGCCGGCTTTGAATGAGGGTACTTTCGCCAAATCTCCTCGGTGGCGAGTTTCTCGGCAAATTCTTTGTCAATCGGCTTCGGGGTATCTGCCTCTGTGGAGATGACAATTTTCATTTCCGCGCGCGACGGGGGGGGCAATTGCCAATCGTAGTCGATGTGTCGTGGGGGAATAGTCATGATGTTACTAAATCGGTCCATCCTTGGCTTGACCCGTCTCACTCAAAACCGATACCTACTCTGAGTAAAACAGTTTATAGTTCACATACCTATTTAGAGTAGGAAAATCAAGACGTTCCTACAAAATAGGTATTTCTCCTCGTTGACTATTTTACCACGTCTACGCAATTTTGTTACAAGAGTAGATTCGGTCGGAAATCGATCGACCGATCTGAGCCTCATCGAGTGAACAAGCCTTAGCCCAAGGTAAAGTCTTCCAATCCTCAACTCATTTTCGAGACAATTTGATTTCGTATCGACCTTGTTTTCCTTGGGGCATCCCCAAAAACCTGCACAAATCACATCCTGCATCCATTTTCGGGGACAATGCGATTTCGTGATACCCCTTGCTCTCATCTCGATACGAATATCACAGCTTCACCAAATCACCTACTCACCCTAAGAAAGACTCGCAATTTTCGATTCCTCGCTTACAATTTCTCCCATCCCACCCCTTTTCCTCTTTCAGGGAGTCTCTATGTTACGTCACAGCGGTTTCATCACACTCTTTAGTTTCAGTTTAGCCACTTTATTGCTCGCTCAGCCTGCAAAAATGAAGGAGGCCCCTCCGTTTGATCCGAATGTCATTGCCACCACTCCCGAACGAGCCAAGGAACTCCAGATGGGCCTTCAACAACAACTTCATGAACGTCGCGATCGGGTGAACAAAAACGATCTTCAAGAATGGCGAAAGATTGAAAATCTTCAACAGTGGCAAACTTTTCGGGATGTTCGGATCGAAGCTCTTCGGAAAGCAATTGGTGAATTTCCCGCAGCCCCAAAAGAAGTTCCCGTTCACGTTACGAAAACCATCCAAGGGGAAGGGTACGAGATCGACTGTTTGCTTTATGAATCTCGGAAAGGACTATGGGTCAGTGCGAATCTTTATCGACCGCAGAAAAGTAACCAAAAGGGGC
>CAZFDX010000593.1:0-2548 GCA_964518325.1 uncultured Alcaligenaceae bacterium
TGGCTCGTTGCCCGGCTCCTCGTGTAAGTGTTGCGTGGAACAAACAGGTGGGTGAGCTTGGTGATCATGTGAAACGGCCTCCTGAGGGCGGTCGGCTGGCGTTGGTCTTGTCGAAGCGGTTAGTTTCCATCTACAAACCGGAAACGGGAGAAGTATTAGCCTTCACAGACGGTCATAAATTCGGTGCGATTGCCGTTTCTTGGTCTCCCGATGGAACACGGTTCGCCAGCGCGGGGGAGGATGCTCACCTTCGTGTTTGGGATGCGAACACAGGTCAGCCAATCTGGCAAGCCAAACAGGCCAGTTCGTGGGTGGAAACCGTTGCGTGGAGTCCCAGCGGAGAATGGTTGGCGGCTTCGAGTGGGAAGAATTTGCGGATTTACCATCGCGGGGGAAGTTTGCTCCGTGAATATCCCCAATTACCCAGCACCGTCACCGTTTTGATTTGGAGTCGGCAATTTCCCCATTTGTTGGCAGGGGGATACGGTGGTGTGGGTTACTTTAATCCCACGCGAGAACAATCGCATGCCGAACGGATTCTGCCTTGGGAGGGGGGGGCCATTATCAGCATGGCTCTTTCTCCGACGGAAAAAGAATTGGCAGCCGGCAGTCAAGATGGGACCATTCATTTTTGGTACACCGATTCGGGAAACGATTTGCAGATGGCAGGTTATCCCTTGAAAATGTCGGCCCTCTCATGGAATCACGAAGGAACCTATTTGGCGGCAACGGGCAGCAACACGGTCACGGTGTGGAATTGCATTCCCCCTGCCCCTGAGAATACCTCTCCGGTCGTTTTTGAACGGCACGAGGAACCTTTGGTTTCGGTTCGTTTCCAACATCGGGGGCCTTTGTTAGCTTCGGCTTGCCAACAAGGGCTTGTTTGTTTGTGGTATCCGGGGGTGGCCCGTCGCGTGCTGAGTGAGGCCCAAATTTCCGAAGCGGTTTCGGTCATGGAATGGTCGCAGGACGATCGTCATTTGCTCGTCGGCGGGACCGAAGGCACCTTGGTGATGTATCAGGTTTAATTTGCCCCAAGGCTAGGACCAAGAATCGCTTTCTGATGTGATTCGTTTTCTTTGCCTGTGTTTGATGGTCCTTCAGGTAAGCCCCTGATGTGATTCGTTTCTTCGCTTTCATCTCATCTTCTCGTTTCCTCGGATTCATCTAATCGTCCTTGATGATCGCCGCTACGATCAAGGTAATCCAACCCAAAGTCACTATCACCGAAGCGACCGTGATGATTTTCGCGATGTCCTTGCCGAGTGTGAGTAATTTCCAATCGCGGATACTACTTCGATCGATCGGCACGAGCACTTTTAATTCTTTTTGAGCTAATCGGTAGGCAGGTATCGAAAAAAAGAGGGGGATCGGCCCCCCCGCACAGAGGAAGAAGGTACAAAGACTCGTCGCGGCAAAGATCAAAACGGTCGATAAACGAACTTTGATGGGTGCGACCTCGGCATCCACATAATCTTCACGAAGAGCGTCATCGTCCTCTCGGAATCGTGATTTGGAATAGGGGAACATCCCGATTTCCTCAACCTTCTAAAGCCTCATAAATCCATATACATCATGACCAAACCAAGGGTTAATGTCAAAGGCTCGGGCTTAAGTTCCTTGCGCTTTTTTTGGCACTTGCCCCTCTTTCTGAATCGATGTTTTATGAAAGAGTCTCACGCGACTCTTAAATTTTATGGGTTCATCTTCTATCATACATACCGTCTTTTGTTTAACCTTATCTGGACAACAATGAGCAAAAAAACGATTCGTGATTTAGGGACGTTGACGGGAAAAAAGGTTTTAATTCGTGTGGATTTCAACGTGCCCTTGGACAAGAAAACTGGTGCGATCAAAAACGATCGTCGGATACGAGCGGCGATCCCCACGATTAAAGCCCTCCTCGAAGCCGGTGCCAGCGTGATTGCCATGTCTCATTTAGGCCGACCAGAAAAAGCCGATGCTGCCGGCAAAGCCCTGTTGACAATGGATCGGGTGGCAGAACGATTTGGCGAATTATTGGGTCAACCAGTCCGCAAGGCCGGCAACGAAGTGATCGGCCCCGAGGTGGTGCAAAACGTCTCGGCCATGAAGAATGGAGAAGTGATTTTGCTCGAAAATGTTCGCTTCGATCCCCGCGAGCAAAAGAACGATCCCGAATTTGCTGCCGCGATTGCGAACTTGGCGGATGCCTATGTGAACGATGCTTTTGGGACTTGCCATAACGATAAAGATGCCAGCATGGTTGCGGTTCCCGCTGCCATGAAGGCCCAAGGAAAACCGCGAGCGATTGGCTTATTGGTTGCCAAAGAACTTGAAGTAATCGATGGGTTGATGGGGCAACCCAAACGCCCCTTGTTTGCAATCATGGGGGGGGCAAAAGTTTCCGACAAAATTGCTTTCATCAACGTGCTTTTGCAAAAGGTCGATCATCTGTTGATTGGTGGCAAAATGACCTACACCTTCTTGAGGGCGCAGGGAATCCCTGTTGGTTCCATGAAAATCGAGGAGCAAGAACTCGAAGCGGCCAAGGCACTTTTACCCCATG
>CAZFDX010000594.1:0-2674 GCA_964518325.1 uncultured Alcaligenaceae bacterium
ATCGACAAGTAAAACAAGGCGGCGAGCATAGCCCCACAAGGAACCGTGCTGACCCAAGCCATGATAATTTCAATCGCCATTCGCCAACGAGCCTGATGAGTGGCGATACCAATTCCCAAAAGGGAACCCACACTCACATGAGTGGTACTCACAGGCCAACTGTGCAGGCTGGCTGTGGTGACTAATCCGGCGGTGACCAAACTGGCAGCAAATCCTTGGCTTGGGTTCATCTCAGTGATTTTCTTTCCTAAAGTTTCCGCGACACGGCGGCTGTCGAAGATCCCCCCGAGAGCGATGAGAACAGCGATTAAAACAAAGTCGGTTGCGACATGAAGTTGGGTGACCAACAGCAACATGGCAGCCATTTTGGGAGTATCGTTCAATCCCCGTGCAAAACTCGCTGCACCGGTGCTGAGAAAATGCAAACTATCCAACCACAAGGTTCGATGATCGGGGGCCAAGCGAACAGCGCGTAGAAATTGATAAATGAAGGCACCCAGAACGAGAGCAACCAACGGACTAAAAAATAGCGGTATCACAAAGGCCGAAACGAGAGCCTTCCATTCTATGGGTTGCCCACTGGCTAAACCGGCACCGGTAATCGCACCAACCAAGGCATGCGTGGTGGAAACGGGAAAGCCCAATCGTGTGGCAAGGAAACTTGTCAAAGCGGCCCCAAAGGCCACACCACACACAAACTCGGGGGATTGTGTCAGTTCCTTGGCAACGATCCCTTTGCCACTAAACGCTTGAAGAAGCCCCTGTGCCAAAAATAATGAGGCAATCGATCCCGCGAAGGTCATCAACGTGCCCCAAAGGGCTGCCTGACGAAGGGGCGTAGTGCCGCTCCCATATAAGGAAGCCACTCCTTTGAAATTGGCATTAGCCCCGTTTGTAAAGGCCACGAACAGGACCGCTAACACCAAGAGTGTTATTAACGTCATACTGTGGGGTTGGGATTAAGGAACATTCGACTCCACGCAAAATAGGGGTGAGCGGGAAAGCCTTGGCCACGTTGCTGCTTACTGTGTTATTTGCCTTTCGGAATGCCAATTTCTACGGGATATTCCTTGTTCGCAACATATTCTTTCCAAGACCCCTCGTACAAACGAACGTGAGGATACTTGGCCACATGTTTCAAATAAAATCGGAGCAAACTCCCTTCCCGTGAGGTCCCACAATAAACCAAAATCTCCTTATCGGGGGTTAGCCCCACCTTTTCGAGTTCTTTTTTGACCTGATCGAATGGTAAAAATTGATGGGTGTTTTCGCGGTCCATCAATTTAGCCCAATGAAAACTCACAGCGCCGGGGATGTGCCCCTTGCGTAACCAAATATCGTCATCGCCTACATATTCGTTCAAAGGCCGAGCATCGACCAGTACGCTTTCTGGTTTCCGTTTCACCACTTCCTTCAGTGTCAAAGCAATCTCAGGATTTCCCTTTTCGGGGAGAGTCCCCTTGGGGTTGCCAAAGTATTCTTGGGTCGTGGGTAATTTGGCTTTTTGCCAAGCGGGTAATCCCCCATCGAGAATGCGAATATCTTTGACTCCGTACTTTTCCAACACATACGCGACCATGGTGGCACTAAGAATTTCATCGTTGGGGAGCTTATCCCCTGTGGCATAGAGGATATGGGTTCGATCTTTATCGATCCCTGCCCGCAGCAATAACGCTCGTGTGAGATCATCGGGAAGATATTGCACGGGCACCCCCTGATCGGTCCCGCGAAGAGTATCAAAGTTCAGGTGATGAGCCATCGGGAGATGTCCCCGAAAATAATCTTTGTATCCCCCTCGGGTATCAATCACGATCGGCCTGCTTTTGGGGTCTTTCGATTGCATGAGTTTATAGGCTTCATGTGGGGAGATGATACCTATTTGAGTTTGGGTCTGAGTTTGGGTCTGAGTTTGAGTTTGAGTGTGAGTTTGGGTCTGGCCTAGGCACGGGAAGGCACTCCCCACCATCAAACCGATTGCCCAAAGGGGAAAGCGAAACAATACCATCACAATTGCCCTTATGACAAGATATTAGATTGTTCATTATCTTAAGCCCCTCGTGAGAAGTTTCTAGTAGTTGGCGTGAAAACTGTTACAGAAAATGCAATGTGGGGGAGCGGCACAGAAAACCCCATGTGAGGGAGCAGCGATGGGACTTATCGCATGGGTTTGGGTGGTTTGAGAAGCAGATCGAACAATTCGTGCTGGCCTGAAATCAGCAGCGTATCTTTGGTCTCGCTGAGCATGGCCTTGTACGCAGCCAGCTTTTGTAGGAACGAGTAAAATTCGGGGTCTTGAGCGTGAGCCTTATTTCTTAGGGCATCGGCTTCGGCGTCGGCCTGACCTTCTATTTTCGTTTTTTCGGCTTTGGCTTGGGTCAGTGTTTCTGCTGCTTTTCGTTCGGCCTCGTTGACAATCCGACGATATTCCATTGTGGCTTCGGCCTGATAGCTGGCCACTTTGCTTTGACGTTCGCTGCGGATGCGCTCGGCAATGCTGGCTCGCACGGCTTCGGGAAACCCGATTCGTCGAATCCGCATTTCTACCAGTTCAATCCCGTATTCTTCCTTCAGGGCCTCTGGGACCGAGGACTCGTTCGTTTGATTCGGTTCGAGGATTTGTTTTTTCAGGGCCAACATTTGTTTTTCGGCTTCGAGGGGGGGGCGGACTTTGATG
>CAZFDX010000595.1:0-1867 GCA_964518325.1 uncultured Alcaligenaceae bacterium
CAATCACCTCACAATGGAAGTGATTCGTCGCACGGCCCCCGCCTACGGGTTGGCCGCACTATTCCACGAAAAACCTTTTGCAGGGATCAACGGGTCCGGAAAACACAACAACTGGTCCATGGCCACCGATGAGGGCGAAAACCTTCTGAATCCGGGCGATACCCCGCACGAAAATGCTCAATTCTTGGTCTTCTGCACTGCGGTGATTCGGGCTGTAGCGAAATACCCCGAATTGCTCCGTTTGACGGTAGCCACCGCAGCGAACGATCACCGCTTAGGGGCCAACGAAGCTCCCCCTGCCATCATCTCGATTTTCTTGGGTAGCCAACTTCAAGAGGTGATTGAACAGCTCGAAGCTGGTACCTCGAATCCGACCAAGAAGAGCGAGTTCATGGAAATTGGCGTTTCCGTTTTACCGAAACTTCCCAAGGATGCCGGCGACCGCAACCGCACCAGCCCCTTTGCCTTTACGGGGAACAAGTTCGAGTTTCGCGCTGTAGGCTCTTCTCAATCGATTGCAGGCCCCAATACCGTTCTGAATACCATCGTCGCCGAATCTTTGGATTACATTGCCACGGAATTAGAATCGCGAATCAAGGCAGGCAAATCGTTGCCGGCTGCCATTCAAGATTTGCTCCCCAGCATTATCAAAGAAAGCAAAAAAGTTCTTTTCGATGGGGACGGTTATAGTGCAGAATGGCACGCCGAAGCAGAACGCCGAGGCTTACCAAATCACAAGAACACGGTCGATGCCCTTCCTGTGGTCATTCGCAAAGATAGTATCGAACTGTTCACGAAGTATAAGGTCTACACCGAAAGTGAATTGAAGTCCCGCTACAACATTCTCTGCGAAACCTATGTGAAGACCATCACCATCGAAGGGAAACTCACTCGCTTCATGGCCCACAATCAAATTCTCCCAGCGGTGTTACGGTATCAAAACGATTTGGCCGCTACGGTGAATGCCTCGAAGGCGGCCGGCGTGGATGTTTCCGCTGCCAGCAACTTACTCAAATCGGTGTCGGAAGGGGCTGCCAAACTCGCCAAAGCGATTGCCGAATTGGATAAGGGGCTAGAACATCATCCCAAAGGCGAATTGATCGATCATGCTCGCTATTCACGCGATGTGATTATCCCCGCGATGAATGCCGTCCGCGAAGCCGCCGACGAGTTGGAAAATATAGTGGACGATGATTTATGGCCTTTGCCCACCTATCGCGAAATGTTGTTCATTAAGTAATCACCACTTCCCTGAGAAAAAAGAGTAATCCTCCTTGAATCAGAGGTAGGTTAGCCGTTTTCCTTTAGAATGTTTCTCCTGTTGATTTATCTCGAAAAATGTAGGAGAGTCAACGGAAAGAAGCCTTCTAGGAGATCGTCAACGCTGCCCCTATCTTGAACTCTCTCTCATCAGAACAAAGCTCGGTGAAACGATTCAGGGGGAGGTGAAATTCCTAGGAATTTCGCCCCCCCCCTCCCCTTGTTATTGAATTTGGGAAATCGGATTTGGGGAATGAGATTGGGAAACGGGTGGACCAAACCGAGATGGAGACCACCGATTCACCAACCTACGCAGCAGGCCAGAGAATCATTTCGCTGGAAGGAATTTCCGTTTTTAGAGAATCCCAGGCGCAGCCACTCGAATCCCTTTCAGGGCCATCTTGAGCTGTTCGGGGCTGGGGGCATATTCCAAAGCAACGGTTTTATCGACGTGGCCCCCTTCCACAAGATTCCGAAGGTTCTCGGTGAAATCGACCATTCCTTCTTGAATGCCGATTCGGATGGCATCGAGAATTTGATGGTCTCGACCCTCGGCGATGAGTTTGCGAATGGTCGGGTTTACGATCATCACTTCGTTGGTAGGAAC
>CAZFDX010000596.1:0-3339 GCA_964518325.1 uncultured Alcaligenaceae bacterium
TCCTGACGGGAACCTCCGACGGGTTAGATGGCCACCCAATTAAACGAGGAATGTGGTTATTGAAAAATCTATTGGATGATCCCCCCCCCCCCCCCCGCCTGCCGTACCATAACCCGACCGAGCCAACGACCCGAAAATCAAACGGCTAAGCATCAAAAAAGCCCTTGCGATCCCCCGCAGTAGCGTGTCCTGCAACGGCTGCCATAGCAAAATCGATCCTTGGGGGATTGCCTTTGAAGAATATGATGCTCTGGGCCATTTGAGAAAATCGAAGGGGGCCAAAAACATCGATGCCAAAGCGGAACTTCCCTCTGGAGTTACCGTCGATGGTATGGTAGAGTTAAAGAAAGAATTATTACGGACCCGCACCGACGATCTGCGTAAGGCCGTCTTACATAAAGTGGCCAGCTATGCCCTTGGTCGATCCTTAACTTTGACCGATTTGGATGCGATCGATGCCCTGGTGCCTGCCTTGAAAAAACAAGAAGATCGATTCGCAAACCTTGTAGAATTGATTGTGACCAGTGAGACGTTTTTGACCAAGTAAGTGAATCCGGCCCCAAAGAATGAAATAGAACATTCGGACAACGAGTATTGAATCAGAATCGTTAACCCACCTAACCTAGGTATTCATTATGCCTAAACCCTCTTGGCACCTCGATCGACGGACCTTTCTGCGTGGTACGGGCTTGGCCTTGGCCTTACCTTGGCTAGAAGCCATGGCCTCGGCCTCCCCCACCGTGAGCAAACCCAAACGGTTTTGTGCTTTCTTCTTCGGTAATGGGGTCTCGCTGACCAAACCGACTGACCCCACGAGCGATTGGAACTGGTTCCCCCGCACCGAAGGGGCCGACTACCAGTTGACCCGATCGCTCGAAACACTGGCAGATCACAAGAAAGACTTCACCATTTTGGGGCAATTTTCCCACCCCAGTAGTCGTCAATTAGTGGGCCATAACACGGGGGATGTTTGGCTGACCGGTGCCGACATTCGGCAAAATCTGAACAACTCGATCTCGATCGATCAACTCATAGCGCGGGAATATGGGCAACACACTCGGATTCCCTCGTTGGTGCTTTCGAGTAACGGGGGCACGGGGATGAAAAGCCGGGCCACGACGATTTCTTTTGACCTGCAAGGACGGGCCATTCCGGCCGAGTCGAACCCCAAGAGCATCTTTGAGCGTCTCTTTGAAAAACCAGCGGAAGGGGATCGGCAAGCACGGGAACGGGCGTTAGCTTCGGGGCGAAAAAAGGTCGATTTCTTATTGGAAGATGCCCGCTCGTTGCGTCACCAACTGGGCCGCCCCGATCAACAACGGCTCGATGAATTTCTTTCCTCACTCAGCGAGGTCGAAAGCCGACTGACCCGAGCGCAAACATGGCTTGGCAAGGCTTTACCCGAAGTGGATCGTTCCAAGATCAATCTGGAAGTTTCGCAAAAAGGACCGACCGATTATATCCGCACCATGATGGATTTGATTGTGCTGGCCTTTGAGACCGATACCACTCGGGTGGCCACCTATCAAATTTCCTCGGAAGATGGTCACGGAATTTGCGATCGCTTCCCGACCATTCTGAAGATCGGTGGGGGGAAACACGGCGGGCATCATGGTCTTAGTCACTCGAACCCCTCGAAGGACCCAAGCTGGGGTGAGTACGATCGCTACTTGGCCGAGCAATTTGCTTATTTCTTATCCCGATTGTCGGCCATTCGTGAAGGGGAAACTCGTTTACTCGACCGCACCTTGGCCTTGTTCGGTAGCGGAACCAGTTCCACCCACAACGCCCGAAATTACCCGATCATCCTTGCGGGAGGGAAAGATTTTGGCTTCCGGCATGGCCGTTACTTCAAAGCGAAGGAAGAACGTCCCTTGGGGGATTTGTTCGTGACCATGCTCCATCGCCTCGATTTCCCTGTGCGCAATTTTGCTGAAAACGCTGGGGAACTGAACGAGATTGTTGGATAGTGCTGGTTCGAATTGTCGAATCATTTTGACCAGAATTGTCGAATCATTTTGACTTGAGATAGTCGGATCGTGTTGTTGTCTCGAATTGTTGGATCATTTTGACCCGAATTGTTGGATCATTATCGATCCAACAAAATATCCCCCTGTTCGATTCCCCTACTCATTCATCCTTGTTCGATCAACCAAACATATCGTCAGCAAAGGGGTGACGGGCCTTGGGTGCTTTGGCCTCTTTCTCTCGCTGTTGGAGGATCACTTTGGCTAAATCGAGATCGGCTGGTGTGGTGATCTTCAGGTTATAGGCCGAGCCTGCTACCATCACAACCTTATGACCTAGCATCTCGCAGGCTTGGGCATCGTCCGTCGGTTGCGTGGACCATTCGCTGCGACGGGCAAAAACATCCACGAGTAAATCCCGTCGGAAGACCTGCGGCGTTTGGGCTTGCCATAATCCCGCCCGAGAGATCGTTTCTTGAACATGGCTTTGCGGATCGACCCGCTTGAGGGTATCGGTCACGGCCAGCCCCGGAATGGCGGCCCCATGCGTTTGGGCGGCTTTGAACACGCGATCGATCACATCACTCGGGGTCAGAGGACGGGCCGCATCGTGAATGGCCACATAGTCAACATCGTTGGGGACCGCCTTTAATCCTGCTTCGACGGAATCGACCCGTTCGGCCCCCCCCGCCACAACCTGCACGCTCATGAACATCAGGTTTGCTGCGTATTTCTGTTTGAAATCGCTGAGTTCCTCGGGATTGATGACCAGAATGAGTTTGACGACTTCGGGACGGGTGGCAAAAAGTTCCACGGCCCGAATCCAAATCGCTCGGCCATCCAGCTCCACTTGGATTTTATTTTTCCGGCCGCCAAAACGGGTCGAACGTCCCGCTGCGGGAAGAATCACGGCAAAATTGGCCATACTCGACCTGCTCCTTTACATCCTCGGGGAAACACCGTTCCCTTGACCTTTCGGCAACACTTTCATCGTATTGGGAATACCCTCATCCTATCGATGAATCCTCTCACCGTATGGGGATCACACTCATATTAGTAAATTCTGCTGAGGGGTTGCCGAAAAGATGATTTAACGCTTGTTCTATGGTTGGATAGCGGAACTCGAACCCTGCCTGAAGCAGTTTATGAGGTTGAACCCGTTGGCTGGCCAAAAGGACGGTGGCCATTTCACCGAAGATAAGTTTCAAAGCGAGTGGGGGAATCGGGAAGATGGTGGGACGATGCAGAGCTTGACCCAAGGCAGAAGTCCACTGGCGATTCGTTAATTCCTGAGGGGCAACGACATTGATCGGCCCCGACACGCTGGGTGTATGAGCGACGAACAACAGGCCATAGAGCAGATCATCTAGGC
>CAZFDX010000597.1:0-3479 GCA_964518325.1 uncultured Alcaligenaceae bacterium
GCGGATTCCTTCCAGTAATTGGGCACGCCAGATTTTTTTATTGGCATCGGGAAGAATCGGGTCATCGATTGCGAACAGTGGGCGCCGTAATCGCTCTGACGCGTTGCTCCCTTGGTCCGATTGTTGTAGCCGAGCCGCATCGGCAAAGGCCGCTTTGATTTCTGCTTCCACTTTCTGAATCATGATTTGCCGACGGGCTTCCTCGGCCTTGAGAGGATCGGACTGAGCCTCGGAAAGCCCCGTGATTAATAAGAGCAAAGTGAATACGAACAGCAAACGATACATTGTGTTGATCTCCTTTTGGAGAGCCGATCTTCCTGAAATTGTAGCAGATTCTCCCCCGTTCCGATACGGGAATGATCCCGTGTGAAAAACAAGGTTCGTTAATTTCATTAAACCAAAACGAAACCAAAACGGGATTTGTTGGCACGAATTGCGATCAATCGGGCAAAAGTAAAATCCTCCCGATCGATTTATTGAGCGCAACCCGACGGGATTCGGGGAGCTTATTCGGGAGGGATGCCACGATACTCCAGAAGGTGTTTCGAGGAGGGCTTTCACCGTCCGGCCATTATCGTAGGAGGGCCTTGGCGATCGGGTGGGTTGTCGTTTTGGGAAGCCCGCCGTTCGGAATAGACTGGTCTACCGGCGGGGATTGCTCTTGTAACCGTCTTCCTAAGTGCTTATACTCGAAGAATAACGACTTGCCGAGGTTTGATATGAGTTTAGGCGAAGGGGCTAGCGATGATTTAGCAACCGCGCGCGGACGGGACTGGCCCAGTGTGCGTCAATTCAACGTCTTTATGGCCAATCGCTTAGGGGCGTTGATGGATGTGGTCCGCCGATTTGAATCGACCGATATTCAAATCGTTTCTTTAACGGTTGTAGATTCGGCTGATTGTGCGATTATCCGGATGGTTCTCTCGGACCCCGAACGGGCTACCGAGATTTTTGAAGCAGCGGATATGATGTACACCGAGACCGATTTGATTGTCCTAAAACTTCCGAATGGCCGCCAACCTTTGGCCACCATCTGCAAGGCCCTTCTCGCGGCCGAGATTAGCATTCATTATGCCTATCCTTTGATGATTGGCGTGGGACCCGAAGGAAGTACGGCGTTGGCCATTCACGTTGACGATCACGCCACGGCGGTGACCACTCTTATGGAAAAAGGGTTCACGTTGTACACCGAAAACGATTTGTTGGAGTAGCGATTCAAAGGACGAACAGTTTCGAGGTTGGAGCATCTCCCACAAAGGCGGATCATCAGCGGGAAAAAAGCATCCATCTTCGGGGATTGGGATCGCTCAAACAACCTCGGGATGGTTCTTAATTATCTTATAGAGGGATAGATTTGAGAGCCATTTTCTAAACTGGGACAACCTCATTACGGAATAGAGTGGGAGAATTATCCTGCTCAAAGTAGGGGGGTTACTCTGCGGAAGGTACGGGAATCGCGTTGAGAAGATGGTCGGTGATTTGCCGCATTTGCACGGGTCTTTTGAGAATCAGGCCCGCTTCGTTAGTGCGGATTTCGTGAACAATATCTTCTTGATCGGGATTGATGATGACGATCCCTGTACAATCGAGTCGGCGACCTTGTGCTTCGCGAATCACCTTCATGTAGGCATTCGCTCCCTCTTCTCCGGCCGTGCCAATATCGACAATCAGGCCATGAAAAGGTTGCTGAGAATAGCGTTGAGCGGCCCGATTGGCATCCGAGGCGATTAAAACCCGATAGCCTGCTTTTTTGAGTTTATCGCGAAAGGCATCTTGGAGTTTGAGGTTCCCTTCGACCACATAAATCGTCGGAGGACCTTCGGGGGTCGGTTTGCGAGGCACCCCGCCTTCGAGTTCCGTTCGGGCTAGGGTAATGGCATTGAGAAGTTGATCGTAGGTTTGGTAGCGTTCTGCCGGATCGAAGGCGACCATTCGGGCCAAGATGTCGAATACCGCAGGGGGGAGATCGGGGTCATCGCGATTGAGGAGTTCCGCCACTTTGTAGCGTTCCCTTTGCATGCGAGCGCGAGCATCCTTGGTTGGGGTCAACAACGGGCGCCCTGTGAGCATCTCGTGGAAGGTGCAACCCAAAAAGTAAATGTCGCTGCGCGGATCGCCTGCCTTGGCGCCGGTTGCTTTTTCTAAACCGGCATAATCAACCGTCCGATCGATTTCTCCCCCTTCTTCTTTGGCACCGCCGGCAATCTCGGCTAGGCCGAAATCGACGAGTTTGGCCGACTTGGTGGCAGAAATCAAAATGTTGGTGGGTTTCAAATCCCGATGGGTTAACCCCATAGAGAGGGCGTATTCCAAGCCCGAGGCGGTTTCTTCCAAAAGGCGCAGCGACTCGGTGGGGGACAATTTTTTGCGGATGGCCAAAAAGTCGCGGAGATTCCCCCCTTCGACGAATTCCATCACAATGTAGTATTGCCCCGTGACCACATCCTGAGAAACCAAAATAATGCTGACGATCGAGGGATGTCGCATGGCCATGCCGACCTTCCCTTCTCGTTCAAAGAGTTCGATTTTTCGCGGATCGTTCGACCACTTGCGTCGAAGCACTTTCATGGCAACGACTTCCCCTGTACGGGGATTATCGGCACGGTAAACTCGCCCGAAACTTCCCGCAGCGATGCGGTATAAAAGGCGATAGCCCCCGAGAAAATAGCCGTCGGTATCACCCTTAATGAGTTTCGAGGCTTGCCAAGGGGTGAGTTGTCCTTTGCGTTCGAGGTGCCGGAGTAAATCGACGGCAGGGGCTGTTTTATCACCCAGATCGATGAGGGCATCCTGTAATTGATCTTCGCTGATTAACCCTAGTCGGACGGCTTCCTTTCCCAGCGTGGCGGCGTCTGTTGAACTCATAACAAAAATTCTTAATAAATGAGGCAATTCTATTACGATAACGACCAAATCTGGTTCCTTCAACATTATCTCACAATAAGATTCCCTATAAAACCCCTCAAAGGTATAAAAAACCTACCTTTAGTTCCCCAAAATGGTTTCTTCCCTAAGTTTGAGAAAGACATGAAATTAGCTACTCTGAACACCCCTCATGGTCCTTGTCCTGCGGTTTTGGCGAATGGTCATTACATCGATCTGATTGCTGCGGATGGTAATCTGCCCCGTTCGGTCCGCGAAATTATCGCTTCTCCCGCTCATTTAGCTACCGTGGCCGAAATTGCCAAACGCCCGCATGCCTTGGGGGTTCCTGAATCTTCTGCTCGATTGTGTGCCCCGATTCCGGACCCGCAAAAGATCGTTTGTGTGGGACTGAATTACAAGGATCATGCCATCGAAAGTAAAATGCCCATCCCGAAGGAACCGGTTTTGTTCAACAAATTTCCTTCGGCTTTAATCGGTCACGGCGAGCCGATCGTTCTTCCGAAAGTCTCGACCAAGGTGGACTACGAGGCCGAACTGGTGATTGTGGTAGGGAAAAAAGGGCGCCATATTTCCGAGGCCCAAGCTATGGATCA
>CAZFDX010000598.1:0-2360 GCA_964518325.1 uncultured Alcaligenaceae bacterium
TAACGTGGCCGATCGAATCGGAATCGCCGATTCGAGAGGAACCTCGGCTGGGTCGCTGTGTCGCTCCGTAGGGTCATTATCCCCGAGCGCCGGTTGGCTGCCAAACAGATGATTCACTAATTTTGACCAAGCACCCGTTTGCCCCTCATCTAACCCGCGACCCAGACGTTCACAAGCATCCCGCCAAATACCGCGAAGCGTCTTAGCAGGCACAAAGGGGAGATCGTCGGCATCTCGGGCAATCAATCGATCGATATTGCCAGGGCGTCCCATCCCCGACCCGACATGCCAATCGGATTCCATAGTCAAACGAATGCGGAATTGATCCGGCAAAGGCCAATGTTTACTCATGATTAAGCCCCCTCTATCGCTTTCCAAAACTCAGCCGTGTCAATGGCATCAAGCAGACCTGTGCGGTGTTGCTCACCTTCCGACCAAAAGAGATTATTCCCCACCAACAACGGATTGATATGGGGTTGATAGCGTTGGCGGACCAACGCCAACCGAGATTCGGCTACTTCACGTCCTAGGTACAAGCTCTCCCGCAGTTCGTGCAACATACTATTGGGAAGAAGCCGTTTATCGCCCTCTTCATTTTGAGCTTGGACCGCATGAATCCGTTTAACGAGATCGTCCCAGTGGCGATTTTTGGGGCCTTGGTCCTTGCTAATGATGTAGGGTCGGCCGATCAGAAGCGTCTTGCCGTTATCCAAGGTCAATTCGCGGCGAATCCGCTCGAGGTCTGGCCCGCTGGCATCGTAAAGGATGTGGTAGTCGATGGTGGAAAGCGGATGTTCACGTTTTTTACCGTGTTCATCTTTTTTAGCGATCTTTTTAGCGGATTTCAGAAGTTCTTCTGCCAGTTCATACCCTGCATGGAAGGGGAAGTGGGGTTTGACGATCGCTACCCCCGCACAACTCGATAGCCCCTGACTCAGAATAGATTTGACATTGGGATGCTTGCTCGTTTCTTCCTCAAAGCACTCGATAAACTTCTTGGTGAACTGCAACGCTTGTCGGCCATCGCAAACAACCGTGAGATCGTCACCACCGAGAACTAAAGGAACAATAGGAAGGCGATCCCATTTAAGACGAATCACGTCCAGCGACCGACAGAAGGCTTTCTCGGTGCATTCGTCCAAGGCCAGCGAGAAATGTCTCAGTTTCGTGATGTAATCTCGGTTGTTTTGAGTTTTGGCAACTTGATCGAAGTTCAAAAATACCTGCCCCAGTCCGTTCCCGTCGGCATGAACGATCGCGAGCCAGTCGCAACCAAGGTCTTCGATTTCCGTTGTGGAGTAGGGCAGACGATATTTTTCACCTACGAGATTCCGGATACGCTTGAGGCCGTCCTGAGCAACCTCTCGTTTAGCAATGATGACATGCGAACGCATGCCCGGTTCAATGCTCGAACTTTCGTAGACACTCGCAGGCAACCCACTACTGGCACATTCCGCGATAATGGGTAATCGCTGGAAGCGAGCTGCTGGGCCGGGCAGCTTCGATCGGACCTTCTCGAAATCGCGATGGACCTCGCCAATCAATCTGTGTAATCCTTCCTTGTTGAAATCAAAATCGCGACTCACCACACCTCGCACTTCAAGCCCTGGAGCTTCCTTCAGTGCTTTAAGTGTAACCGAGTGAACAAACCTTTGACCGAGGTCTTTATTTTGCACCAGTAACAGAGCTTTCCCAGAAGTGGCCAAAATGATTTCAATCGGGTTCTGCTCGCTGATTTCGGGATAGGTGATTGGATTGCGATTGTCTCTGGGAGGGCTACCGCCTGCGGCTTTCACAGCATCCCAAACGAATTGGGTTCCGACTTGAAACGTGAGTTCCGAAGCACCGACGTTCTCGCGCAGCTTATTCGTGGCGAAAATGAAGGCTTGGTTGCCGCTCGTCTCGATCAATACCAAGTTCATAAATTCTAATTCCCTCCACTTCGGGTTCTATCTCTGTGGACGATTGCCATGAAACCCGTTTGAGTATCTGGAAACGTCCCTAGCCTGAAAGGATTAGGTTCGGGATTCTGGAGTTATGACACTTTTTTCTTTTTTTGTTCCCAAATTGGTTGAAATCGAATTGCTTATTCTTAAGGAAGCTCAGAATTATGGCATCCTGGCATCTCAGGTGCAGGCTCGGCCCAAGACCGAAACCCAAGCAGGCTATTGGGAAGCAAGAAAGCGACCTGTGCATTATGCTGGTATCGAGCATGGATGATTTTGCATCGAATAAGGTTTTCTGCAGTGGTACAAGCAGCCTATGGCCGAGTACCAAGATAGCCCAGTATAGGCGAGGTTGAAAGTGAGAGAGTGGATTGGGCGGTTTCGGGAGTGTTGGAAGGAAAATCGGGATAGGGC
>CAZFDX010000599.1:0-1950 GCA_964518325.1 uncultured Alcaligenaceae bacterium
CGACGCAAGGCCAAATCAACCTAACACAAGGCCACGTACATCTAGGGGGTCGCCCCTACATCAACCCGAAGGCGCCGGTGATTCGCTTCCCAGTGTTGACGCGAAAGTGAAATCAGTATCAACTTGGGTGAGTCAATAACTATCGGAATGAATCCCTTGGTTTACTTCATCTTCCAATACTCAATTCCTTGAAACAGGATCGCCGGATCGAGGTCGTTTGGATGACTGGGGATATTCGGATCGTTCAAGAAAATCTGTAGATCATGATGGATTGCTAACCAGCGATCGAGTTGCCAAAGCGGGATAAACGGCACACGTTGATTAAACGCAGTGTGAATATCCCACGTTTTTTCCCGTAATTCTCCTGAAAAATCGCGATGTTGTTTGACCTCGGCCAGTAACTGCATGAAGCGACGGTCACTCTCTTGAATTTTGGTTACGCTGGAAAGATACCCCGTAAGGTTTCTTCCGCCCCGTCCTGCGGCAGATGGGGTAAAGAAATGATCCAAGCTCAACAGATCGTCGGTATAATCTAGATGAGTTAAAGCTAAATCGAAATCTCGTTCCAGTTCAATACGTTTGCGAAGGGTCGGAGCATCGAGCGGATCGAGGACAATTTCCACACGGGTCACCCCTTTTTGTTGGCTGGCTTGTTCGATGGCCGTTTTAATCATCACCGCTGCTTGTGCATTGCGGGGATCGCTTTGATCAAATTTCAAATTGAGTCTCAGATTCTCTCCCGGTTCGAGGCTTTCCAAAATCACGCCACCTGCACCAGGCTTGAACAGGGGCACCTCGCGTGCTGCTTTCGGTGTGGCCCATGACTTGAGCGGGAAAGGCCCCACTAAGGCGGAATGAGTGTTTTTGAAACCTTCGCGATAAACTTCGTTCAAAATCTTCTCGCGGTCGATGGCACTGGAAAGCCCCTGACGAAGTTTTTCGCGTTGCAAAACCGGTCGGCGATGATTCAGGGCCAAAATGTGGATTCTTTTATTCAAGGTCGGTTTCGCTACCCGAAATTGTGTGGATAATCCCGCTTCGGTTTCAAAGCGATTCGCCAATGAAGGCGAAATGTCGGGGAGCAGGTGAAGTTGACCATTTTTGGCTTCTTTATCGAGTCCGCTCAACGGGGGAACAAACATCCGAATTTCTTGGAAGTGGGGGGAATTCGGTTTTCGAGCCTGATAGTACGGATTCGCTTGGAACACGGCGACTTCTCGACCACCGGCTTCGGTTTGGCGGCCAAGGTAGCGATAAGGTCCCGTCCCCCATGGATTGCGTGCGAATTCTTCATCATCGATTTCTTTTCGATTGGCCACCAACCACCTTCCTGGAAGAATTTTGAAATTCATCTTCTGGAGCGGATGGGGGATTCCCCGACTCAAATGAATTTGCAGAGTGAAAAGATTTTCGGGATTCAAATTCACGTCCAACAGGTCCACGCATTGCCTACCGTACAACTCCCGAGGGGCCGTGCGATCGGGCAGATTATTCTTTTTGGTGAGGTTGATGGTTTCCCGAATATCATGGGCATTGAGAAAATCGCGCTCGTTCCAACGGATATTTTTGGGAAGAACGAAGGTCCGGCACAAAGGATCGACGGTAGGAAGTTCGGCAGCCAACATCGGGCGATACCGAGTCAATCCTTCCACGGTGACGGGGCGCACGAGACTCTCGAATAGCAATTCGACGGTCCATTTTTCCGAGTCGGTGCGAGCGGTGGCAGGAGTCATTTTTTCGGGGAGCGCACTCACACCGACGTAAAGAACGGCCCCCTTGGGCCGATTCCGAGCCGTAACAATCCCTGCCAAGTCCGGAGCAATCGTTTCGGCCACACGCAGGCGATTTAGCCCCTCGGCCGATTTCCCCTGATCGTTCAGTTGAATGGCTTCGGCCACCAAATTTTCGGCCCGCTTCGTGAGACGATCTTTTGCCGATTTGAGTAAGGGG
>CAZFDX010000600.1:0-2588 GCA_964518325.1 uncultured Alcaligenaceae bacterium
GGGCTAGTTGCAAAAAATTCTTTTGAAAGATAGATTCTCCCCCTTTTCGATTGCCGGTATCCGTCTATATCATCTTTTTGGAATTTTTGGTCTGCGCCTTCGAGTGCAATTTGGTGACGAGGTTACTATGCCGCTTGGTTTGCTAGGTACGAAAGTGGGAATGACCCAAGTCTATGATTCCAATGGTGATGCTGCCCCCGTGACAGTATTGCAATTAGGTCCTTGCCCCGTGCTCCAAATCCGCACACCGGAACGCGACGGCTACCACGCAGTTCAAGTGGGTTTCAAAGATAAAAGCCGGAAAAAGGCCTCTCGGGCCGAGCGGGGGCATGTGGCCAGCGATTTGGAATCGAAACGGAAGAAGAAACGCATTAATTCGGGCGTGGTTCTCCTTCCAAAAGCGAACGTGGAACCCCAGCGGTTTATTCGTGAATTCCGTTTGACGAAACCCGCGACCGTGGCCGTGGGCGAGAAACTGACTGTCGGGACTGTCTTCAAAGACGTCAAAGCTGTGGATGTGATCGGCACCACCAAAGGGCGGGGTTTCTCCGGTGTGATTAAACGCTGGGGCTTCGGCGGTTTGCCGGCGGCTCACGGTGCGAAGAAGGTTCACCGTGAAGTTGGTTCGACGGCTTCGTTAGCGTCGAACCGCGGTTCCGGTCGTCCCAAGAAAGGGAAAAAGCTACCCGGTCAATATGGTTCGGAACGGGTGACCGTCCGTAATCTCGAAGTGATCCGAATCGATGAAGAAAATAACCTCCTGCTCGTTCGGGGCGCTGTTCCGGGATACAACAACGGTTTGGTGATGGTCCGACCCACCAACAAACTCTAACAGAATCAACAGAATTATTTTTCACTAACCTTAAACCCAGTTCCATCAACTGGGTTTTCTTTTGGAACGACTCGGAGTTTTTCAGATGCAGAAAAGCAAAGCTGTCCGTAAAGCACGAAAGATTCGTCGCAAACGCAAACAGAACACTCACTTCAAAACCCGACGGGTCTCAAGCAAAGAAAAATAATCCCCTTCGGATCAACGCGGCATCGATCCTTCCCGCATTGCAGCAAGGAGCGATGCCGTTGCGATTCATTAAGCCATCTCGGCGAAACGACCCACACTCGGGATTGAAGAAGATTGAACAAACGATCCACGCGGTCATGAGGTATGTCAGTGTGGCGGATCAACGCCGTTGCAATTCTTCCCGCGTTGCAAGTGGATCGTTGCGGTCTCAAACAAGCCAAACGGATTCTCTGTGGATCGAACCCCTCTGTTTTTCTAATGAAATTTTAACCATTCGCGTGGCTCAACATGAGAGGGGATTCTCATTTTGCCTTTCCTGAACGAGAATTCGATTTTTTAGGGTGACATTTTCCCGATCGTTAACGAAGATGTAAATAACCCTATTCGCCACATTCTCTGTTGGGTCATTCCATGAATTGGTTCTATCGATTCTTCATTTTCGGTTTTTTGATTGCATTTATTGGTTCCTCAAACACATGGGCAGCACCTCAACCCAAAAAGTTGAAACTGTTATTTTTAGGTGATGAGGGACACCACAAACCGGCCGATCGCTATCGGCAATTAGCGCAGGCATTACAATCTCGGAACATTGAGATTGTGTACACCGACCAAGTCGAATCGCTGAATCCGAAAACTTTGGATCGCTACGATGGGCTAATCATCTATGCCAACATCACCAAGATTTCTCCCGATCAAGAAAAGGCCCTGATTGATTACGTCGAAGGGGGGAAAGGATTCATTCCCATCCACTGCGCGAGCTATTGCTTCCTGAATTCCGACAAGTATTTGAAACTTGTGGGAGCACGCTTCAAATCACACGGGACGGGAACCTTTCGGGTTTCTCCCTCGGTCGATCATCCCATCACCAAAGGATTCTCAGGGTTCGAGAGTTGGGACGAAACCTACGTTCACGAAAAGCATGACGAGACGAATCGAACCGTGTTGGAATATCGGGAAGAGAAAGGGACCAAAGAACCTTGGACGTGGGTGAAAACCCAAGGGAAAGGGCGTGTCTTCTACACCGCTTGGGGACACGATGCCCGCACTTGGGGGCACGAAGGATTTCAATCGCTCATCGAACGGGGGATTCGGTGGGCCTGTCAGGATGATCCCTCGGTGGTGCCCGAGTTTGTTGATAAACCGAAGATGGTTGGTCCTCAGAAAGATACCAAACCGTTTGAATATGTCGAAGCCAAAATCCCCTTCTATCCGCCAAAGGGGGGGGCCAAAGAAGCGCCTAATAAAATGCAAAAGCCCTTGCCTCCGGAAGAATCGATGAAGCACTATCAGCATCCGGCAGATTTAGAAATGAAACTGTTTGCTGCCGATGACGATTTCGGGGGCAAACCCATTGCCATGGCTTGGGATACCAAAGGCCGCCTCTGGGTATGTGTGACCGTTGACTATCCGAACGAATTGAAACCGGCCGAAAAAGGGCGTGATAAAATCCTGATTTTGGAAGATACCAAGGGGACGGGTCGGGCGGATAAAATTACGGTGTTTGCCGACAAGCTCAGTATTCCGACCTCGATTTGTTTTGCCAACGGTGGGGTGATCGTCCATCAGGCCC
>CAZFDX010000601.1:0-6352 GCA_964518325.1 uncultured Alcaligenaceae bacterium
GTTCGATTGCCGTTGCTCCCAGCGATCCGAATGTGGTGTATGTGGGAACGGGTGAGGCCAACATTCGTGGGAATGTGCAAGTCGGCGAGGGGATTTTCAAATCGACCGATGCGGGGAAAACGTGGAAACACGTTTGGAAACAGGTTGGTCAAATTGGTCAAATCGTTGTGCATCCCACGAATGCGGATATTGCCTATGCTGCCGTGTTGGGGCATGCCTTTGGCCCCAATCCCGAGCGTGGCATTTATCGCACGAAAAACGGGGGGCAAACGTGGGAGAAAATTCTCTATGTCGATGAGCAAACCGGTGCTTCGGATATTACGCTCGACCCCAATAATCCCCGAGTTCTCTTGGCGGGGATGTGGCCGACCCGACGACGACCTTGGGAGATGACCAGCGGAGGTCCGGGGGGGGGGCTGCATCTCTCGACCGATGGCGGGGATACTTGGGAAAAACTCGGTCCGGGCAAGAAGAAAGAAGGAAAAGGCAACGGGCTGCCGGATGGCCCCTATGGGCGAATCGGTGTGACCATTTCCCCCGTCGATGGCAAGAAAATGTATGCTCTGATCGAAGCGGAAAAAGGGGGACTATACCGATCGATGGATGGGGGCGAAACGTGGGAGTTGGCTACCGATAATCGGTTACTCCGGCAGCGCCCTTGGTATTTCTCGGTGATTAAAGCGCATCCCACTCAGGCCGAAACTTTGTTTGTGTGTAATGTGCGGCTGCATAAAAGTACCGATTCGGGAAGCCATTTCTCGGAGGTGAAAGGCCCCTCGCATGTGGATCATCATGATTTATGGATCGATCCGAAGAATCCGAAACGCATGATTAATGCCAACGATGGGGGAGTTGATATTACCACCGACGGAGGAAAAACATGGCGGGCTCCCCCGTTACCTATCTGCCAGTTCTATCATGTGGCCTGTGATAACGCGACCCCCTACCGTGTGATGGGCTGCATGCAAGATATGGGAAGTGCCTCGGGACCGAGTAACTCACTCAATCATGACGGAGTTCGCTTGGCCGACTGGACCACCGTAGGGGGGGGGGAAGCAGGATATGCCGTACCGGACCCTTCCGATCCCAACATCATTTATGCCGGCGAATACGGCGGCTATATTTCTCGGTACGATCGCCGCACACGCCAAGCCCGTCATGTTGGCATCTATCCCTACGATCCTTCGGGCATTGCCCCTTCCGAACTGAAGTATCGTTTCCAGTGGACTTCCCCCATCCTGATTTCCCGCGATGATCCGAAAACCATCTACCACGCTGCCAATGTGATCTTTCGCTCGCGGGATGGTGGCCAAACTTGGGATAAAATCACCCAAGATTTAACCAAGAACGATAAGAACAAACAAAAATGGTCCGGTGGTCCCATCACGGGGGATAACACCGGTGTCGAAGTGTATTGCACAATCTTTGCCTTAGCGGAATCTCCCAAGAATAAACGGATTCTTTGGGTGGGGACCGATGATGGCTATGTTCAAATCTCGAAGGATGAGGGCTTCTTCTGGGAAAATGTGACCCCGAATATCCCCGACATGCCCGATTGGGGAACCGTTTGCTGTATCGAACCTTCTTATTTCGATGAAAATACGGCCTATGTGGTGGTGGATAATCATCGCATGGATGACTTGAAACCCTACGTTTGGAAGACCACCGACCAAGGTTTAACGTGGCACCCCATTACTCTGGGGCTTCCCAAGGATGAGTATGCCTTGGTCATCCGAGAAGACCCCAAAAAGAAAGGGCTACTCTATTTAGGTACCTCGAAGGGGGTTTATCTCTCGACCGATGGCGGCAAAGGATGGCGGCCCTTCCGTTTGAATATGCCCCCCGTTGCCTGCACCGATTTGGTCGTGAAAGAGAACGATTTAGTGGTCGGCACTCATGGTCGATCGATCTGGATTTTGGATGATCTCACGCCGGTTCGACAATGGAACCCCATGATTCGCCAGAAGGAGTCGCATGTCTTTGCTCCGGTACAAGCCACCCGTTGGCGTTACGATTCCTCGATCACGGCTCATCTAGCCACAGCCGCTGGGGAAAATCCCCCAGAAGGGGCCATCATTCACTACTACCTCAAAAATAGCCCCAAAAAGCCAATCGTCATCGAAATCAAAAATAGCGAAGGTCAAATCGTCAACCGCTTTGAAGGGGAACCCGAAGGAGCCAAGTCCGAGAAGAAAGAATCGGATAAGAAGGAATCGGACAAGAAAGAAGCAGAGGATGAGGAGGACGAAAAGCCCGAAGTGCCGACCAAAAAAGGGGTGAATCGCTTTGTGTGGAATCTGCGCCACGCCGGCGCCACCAAAATCAAAAAGGCCCAAATCGATATGGGGAATCCTGCGGTGGGGCCGCTCGTGGCGCCGGGGCGATACAGCGTAGAAATCACAATTGAAGGACAAAAACAGATCGTCTCGTTAGACGTGAAGGACGATCAGCGGCTAACGGAACCCATAGCGATCACAAAAGGCGGGAAAACCCCCGAGTATCTGAGTGTGCCTCCCCGAATAGCAGACGAGAAAACCATACAAGAAAATGCCAATGTCCCTTGGATCAAACGAATGGGGATTCAAGAACGAATCAACGATGAGTTAACCGAGCAGGAACAATTTGTGCTAAGTCTTAGAGATCGGGTCAATCAACTGACCCAAACCGTAGAAACCCTGCGCTTGGTGAGAAAACAGTTACTGATGCAAGAGGAGCTATTGGCCAAAGAAAAAGAGGCCAAAATCAAGGCTTTGCTGAAGCAGAATAAAGCGATCCAGAAAAAACTTGATGATCTCGAAGCGAAGCTCCACAATCCAAAGGCCGAGGTGAATTACGATATTTTGGCTCAGAAAGGTGGTGCCAAATTGTACTCGCAATTGAGTTCCTTGATCGATTTCGCCAAAGACGGCGACGGCCCCCCGACGCAGGGAATGAAATTGTTGGCGAAAGAACTTTTCGAGGAGTTCGACAAACTCGTTCAAGATTGGGAAAGCCTGAAAAAAGAAGATGTGGGTAAACTCAACGATCTCAGTAAGGGGGTCGGTGCCCCGTCGATTTGGCTTCCCAAGCCGGAAGCTGCTCCCACGAAAATGAAACAGCCCGCTTCACCTGATTCGTGATAATCCTTTTGCAGAATATCCTTCCTAGAGCATGTTCAAGGTGAGAGTTGCGGTTCCGATCGATCCCCGATCCATTCCCGATCCGTACCCGATCCATACCCGATCGATGGGGGACTTTTCCGCTCATCATCTGGCATTGTGGACGATCCTTCTGGGCAATCCAGCCACCACGAACCCGCCTCGACGATACCGCAACCTTGAAAATGATACCGCAACCTTGAAAATGCTGTACAATTTCAGAATGGGACCGACAAAATCTCACGAGGCACTAAGTAGAAGTTGGCCCCCGCCAAAATAGATAGCCTCTCCAATCTCATAAGGGGACCGACCAAACTCTACGGGGATTTTTTACAATCGCTCGCAAAATCGGAACGATCGTCCCAGAATGGAAAATTTTCTCTCCGGCCAAGGCCGATTGGCTCACAAATTTGCCCTAGGGTTGATAATGTGGGTGAGGGGAAAACTCCGAAAAAGTTTATAGAATAAACGGATGCAGTTGTTAACATTCCCCACCCAACTGCAGGAAGTTTTGTGAACGAATTCTAACGATACCAATGGCTAGTCAGTCTGAAAACCCTGTTCCAAGCGATGTCGAAGCGATTTATAATCGCGGCGCCGCGTTTTTAGAACAACGTAAATGGAGCGAAGCCATCTCGGAATTTTCCGAAGCGATTCGTCTTCGCCCCGATGTCGCTGCCGGCTATCGTTCGCGCTCCCGCGCCTTTGCCGAGCTGGGCAATTATCCCCGTGCCATTGCCGATCTGGATCAAGTGATTCGGATGCAACCGGACGATTTGAATTCGCTCTTCATTCGTGCCCAATTCCTCCTGAAGCAAAAGCAATACGACGAAGCCTTGGCCGACTGCATTAAAGGATTGCAAATCGATAACGCTCGGGCCGATTTTTACGGGTTACGCGGACAAATTCAGGATGCACGCGGAAATTCCGAAGCGGCCGAGAACGACCTTTCTAAAGCCCTAGAACTCGATCCAGAAAATGCCGCCGATTACTTGATTCATCGCGGGGACCTTCGCCTGAAACTGGAGCGAGAAGACGAGGCCCTTGAAGATTTGAACCGTGCCCTTGAAATTCGCCCCGATGATGCGAACGCTTACACGATTCGGGCGCGATTGTATTGGGGACGCCGAGAACTCGACTTGGCCTTGAAGGATTTTGAAAAGGCTATGACACTCGACCCCACATGGATTTGGCCCATCAATGGTCGGGGACTCGTTCTTCATGATTTGGGCCGATATCATGAAGCCATCGCTTTGTTCGATGCTTCGCTTCGACTCAATCCCGATCAGGCACCGGCCCACGAATATAAAGCCAATGCCTTATTCAAACTGGGTCGCAAGGAAGAGGCCTTGAATGAAATCACCGAGGCGATTCGGAAAAACTCGAATTCGATGCGGCTTTATAATCGCCGTGCCATGTACTACTACTACAACCGAGAATTCACCAAAGCCATTCGCGATCATACCGAAGCCTTGAAACGGGAACCGAATGATGCGGCCACCTACAACTATCTCGGTTGGGTCTGGTCCACGGCACCCGATCCCAATGTTCGCAATGGTCGCCGTGCTTTGGAATGTGCCACCCGTGCTTGTGAATTGACTGAATGGCAATCGCCCGGGTTTATCGATACGCTGGCTGCGGCTCACGCCGAACTCGGTCAATTTAATGAAGCCATCCGTTGGGAGGAAAAAGCAATCCACTTGGCCAAGGATGAAAAGTCACGGGCACTTTATTCCGATCGTGCCGAGTTGTACCGAAATAAAAAACCCCTGCGGGTCGATCCCGATCCCGAGGCCGACTAACACTCCTCAGCGGAACCGGTGAAGGATAGCCCCCCCACCCTGCTTCAACGCTTTTTAGAGCTGGTTTATCCCCATCAGAATGGAGCGGGAATGCCCCTCTCCCCTCTAGGCCGGCACATTCCGAAAATCGGTCTTGCGTGAGATGCGCTTCATCAATCCCGCGAGAACCTTGCCAGGCCCGACCTCATAGAATCGCTCAACGCCTAAAGCCAAAAGGTTCTGCATGGTGGTTTCCCATCGCACGGGCTGCAACACTTGCGAAACCAGAATCGCTTTAATCTCCTTCGGGTCGGAATGAGGTTGTGCATCGACATTGGAATAGACGGGAATCTTCGGCGGGGAAAGGTTCACATGGGCGAGGACTTCCGCCAATTTCTCATCGGCCGGTTTCATGATTTCTGTATGGAAGGCCCCCGCCACGGTTAACGGAATGGCCTTTCCGCCCTTCGCTTCAATCACGCGCGGGGCCACTTCCATAGCGGCTTGATCGCCAGAAAGGACCGTATTTCCGGGGCAAAGATAATTGGCAATCCAAATGCGCCCCACGCTCCGCACTTCTTCCACCACCTGTTCCACCGTAGGCAGATCGAGCAAAAGAGCGCTGACCATACCGCTTGGGGTGGCATCGGCGGCCGCTTGCATCGCTTGACCCCGTTTTTGCACCAACTTCAAACCATCCTCAAAACTCAGGGCACCTGAAAAAACAAGGGCCGTATATTCGCCCAAGCTCAGTCCGGCCGTGGCCCCACATTCGGTAATCGCTTCGGGTTCATTCGTTTTGAGTATTTCCAATGCGGCCAAACTGGTCACAAAAATGGCCGGTTGACTCACTTCGGTGGAATTCAATTTCTCGGCAGGACCCTTCAGGCACAGGTCTTGCAAATCGTAACCGAGAATTTGGTTGGCTTGTTGAAAGAGCTGTCGAGCCGTTTCCGAGGATTCGAGCAAAGCTTGCCCCATCCCCACAGTTTGAGCGCCTTGACCGGGAAAAAGAATGGCTGATTTTGGCATAATCGTTCAACGACTTTGAGTGTGATTCCAATGAAAAATCTCATTCTAGAAAATCGAAAGAGAGTTCCCAAGGCACCCCCACGCTCAAGCAAAATTTTTGGAGAGGAGAATCATCTGGGCAGTGAAATAGGACGAGGGGATTTTGTAGCGATATGGGACTGAGAGAGTTTGTATGGCCCATTTGCTCTGGTCGATCACGATGCCTTCGATTGTCTCCTTCTATCTGGTTCCCGTTCAAATTTTTAACTTTTCGAGTCGTGGCGCTTGACCGGATTACTCGGTTAGGGTAGCATGAATCCTTATCCCACCTTGCGATGTTCGAGTCGCAAACCGATTACTTACATTAGCCCGTTTTGAGGGCCACTCATGGTGCGCATGCGTTACAACCTTCCCACGCTTGGC
>CAZFDX010000602.1:0-3171 GCA_964518325.1 uncultured Alcaligenaceae bacterium
AAACGCCCTTCCCTTAAACGATGCAACGAACTTTGGAGTGTGGTATTTCCCAGCTCAAACCCGTAGGCTAACAGATGGAATTCGCGTTCTGCAATCTCACAAGTGATCTCAACGCCATGAACGAGTTTGAGATGGAAGCGATGGGTGGCTATCGCTTGTTTGGCGCGGGGGATTGCCGCCGTGGTATCGTGATCGGTAATGGACAAGGCCGAGACTTGATTCCGAACCGCACTGAGAACTAATTCTTCCGGCGAAAGGTCCCCATCACTGAAGTCGGTATGAGTATGAAGATCGGCACGGGGTTGAGGACCAGAAAGAGCAGTGCAAAGCTGAGTGAAAAAAGCCCCTTTCATTTTTTGGGTTGGGTTTTGGTCAGATTCAGCGATTGAAAAATTTTATCGAGCACCCCATTCACGAAAGCGGCCGAATCTTTTGTGCCATATCGTCTGGCCAGTTCGATCGCTTCATTCAAGGCAACAGGTCCGGGAGTTCGATCTGCCGCAAAAGCCATTTCGTATGTCCCCATGCGCAGGACATTCCGATCGGTCCCCGTCATGCGTTCCAAACGCCAATTCTCCGAGGCTTTCCGGATCAGTTGATCGATGGACTTCAGATTGTCCGAAATCCCCTGATACAACGTCATGCAAAAAGTCTCCAAGGTAGGGTCCCGCCGCAGCCGTTCGCTGACAAAGGCTCGAATCGCCGGTAACGGAACATCCTTGTTGACATCCAACTGAAAGAGTAACTGCAAAACCACTTCGCGAGCACGGGAACGCTTATAATCCATAACCGCCTATAACCTTGTGAGAATTCCTTATCTTCCCCCCCCTACAAACACCCCTTCTAGAGGGTCATGAAAAGGGAGATTATTTTTTCTTTTTGCGTTGTTGTTTGAATCGATCGTCTCGGATGTCACCTTTGCGAATTTGTTGTTGCTGTTGGGCCTCTTCCATCAATTCTTCCATCCGTTTTCGCATTTTTTCCAAACGTCGCCCTAACCACCCTTGCTTGCCTTTTTCGCGGCGGGCCTTTTTCTTGGCTTCTGCCATTTCGACTAACTTGGCCGCATCTTTGGGAAGGGTCGCTCGTTCAATAATCCCCCAAATCGAAGAACAGATGAAATAGATACACAACCCCGCTGCCACCTTGTAGAAGAAGAAAGCAAACAAGATCATCGAGAATTTCATCATTTTGGCCTGCATTTGAATTTGCGGGTCTTCCGATTTCGGCATCATTTTCGATTGTTGCCAAAGCATGAGACCGACCGCAATCAAAGGCAAAAGGTTCAAATAGGGTCCTAAATACAACGTCGAACCCAAATCATTCGGAGTGCTGATCCAAGGAATTCGCTCGGACCAGAAGACCAGCATATCCGGTGCTGCGAGGTTAGGCATCCACAGGAAACTTTCGAGCCGGAAAAAGATGCTCTCCTGCAAGGCAAAATACAACCCCATGAACACAGGCATTTGGGCAAACAATAACAAGCATCCCCCGAACGCCGCAGCGGGATTGATCCCATGCTCGCGATAAAGTTTCATCTTCTCTTGGTTCAATCGGGTAAAATCGTTCCCGTATTGTTCCTGAAGTTTCTTTAACTCGGGAGCAATCTTGCTTTGTTTTTCCTGCATGATCTTACCGTTAATCGCTTGCTTACGACTAAACGGGTATAGTGAGCCACGCACCATGAAGGTAATGAGGATGATACACACCCCAAGGTTGGGAATAAAACTCGTTAAGAGGCCCAACAACCAATGGATAAGGTTGGTGAAGAAAATAATAATATCGACCCAGAAAAAGGTATTCACGGTGCGCCCCACCGCAGTGGTGGGAGCATCCGTCAGCGTGTTGAGATGCAAACGATCCTGATAAAAATCAATCAACTCATCGGAAATGGCCTTATCTTTCCCGAGTTGGACGCCTAATTGTCGGAGTAACCGAACCTTAACCGGTCCGTGATACAAGACATATCTTTGAGTCGATTCCACACCGACCGAGATCGGCTCCGTTACGACCCGTGCTTGAATATCCTGAAGGAAAGGTTGATCGCGATAGTTCTTGAGTGCGGGGTTTTTCGCTAAAAATTCCCGAGAATAATCGGGCAGAACCTCAGGGGTAATTCGTGCCCGTTCTAACACACCGATTTTTGATCCTTCCGGTTGATCCTCCGGATGTGGAGCAATAATCGAGGCAAAGTATTGCAACATCACCCCTGCAAAGCCAATCCTGCGACCATTACTCCCCGTAGTGGCAGAATGCGGGTCCGAGCCTTCCATATGGCGCACGGTGGCGGCATCATCGGTGAGGCGTTTCACACTACCCGATTTATCGACTAACCCAACGATTCCTTGCCGGAATGTCGAAGAGTACCATTCCCCTTCAATCGGCATATTCACCGCACCGGAAATTTGGTAACGCAAATTCTCTGCTTTGACCCCCTCGGGTTTTGGCAAAGGAATCAGACTCACTTGCAAATCCACATGGTATTCTTGGGCGCGCAAGGTAAAGGCTTTACGAATCTTGGTATAAAAAGGGGCACCTAATTCCGTTTCAAAAACCACACGATGAAGATCGTCGGTGATGGTATTTTCCACCACGTTCCAAATCGTCTTTTCCAGCGTATCGACGGGTCGATTATCCGCAGCTTTCTCGTAGTGGTACAGGATATAGGAACCGGCAGAAAGATCGCGTGACGGGACAAGCCCTTCTTTGATTTCTGGAATGGGCACTTCACGTTGGCCACGAATGGTTTCGGCACGATTGATCCGAACCCCTGGAATCAGATGCAATTCTTTCGCCCGCCCTTCGGGAGTTTTCACGGGAAGCCCTTCGCGGTCGGCCTGTTGAAAATCCCTCAAAATGACCTGCTGAATGCACCCCCCTCGGGTATTGAGCAACACTTTCAAAGCGAACGGTTTGGCACCTCTTCCCAGTCCAATCAACTCGGCATAGGGTTCTGGCCCTTGGGTGAATTGAGGATAGCCAAACAAAATGTTCTGCCCCGTAACAAGGCTTCCTGTGGCAAACATCATTGTTTCTTTGCGGGGGATGAGCGCAGCCTTTTCTTTACTTCGTTGCTCCTCTAATTCTCGTTCTTTGACATAAGCGGCCCCCCCCGCAAAAAGCATGAGGGTATCGCTCTCGGAGAGAGGGGTCAGTTCGCGAGCCACTACC
>CAZFDX010000603.1:0-13791 GCA_964518325.1 uncultured Alcaligenaceae bacterium
GCAATAGGATCGTTAATGAGTTGTTGCGGAGTCCCTTTGGTGACCACTCGACCATCTTTAATGAGATAAGAACGATCGGTAATTTTCAGGACCTCGCGCACGTTGTGATCGGTGAGAAGGATGCCAATGCCCTGTTGGGCCAGTTCGCGGATATTTCGGCGGATGTCCTCGGTGGTGATAGGGTCCACAGCAGCAAAGGGTTCGTCGAGCAAAATGAGCAAAGGTTCACAGACTAAACAGCGGGCGATTTCCAGCCGACGTTTTTCGCCCCCAGAACAACGAGCCGCAGGGTTCTTCCGAACATGCGTGAGCTGAAACCGTTCTAAAACCTCATCGGTCCGAGCATGTCTTTCGGCCTTGCTAAGCCGCCGACCTAAACTGCGGGAGCGGGGCAACGCCTGAAGAATCGCCAAAATGTTTTTCTCAACCGTGAGCTTGCGAAAAATACTTTGCTCTTGGGTGAGATACCCCATCCCCGAGCGTGCCCGTTTGTACATGGGTTGATCTGTGACATCTTGTCCGTTGAAAATCACGCGCCCTTCGTTGGGAACAATTTGCCCTGTCGTCATGCGGAAGCTCGTGGTTTTACCGGCTCCGTTGGGGCCGAGTTGTCCCACGACCTCGCCGGGGTTCACCTCGAAGGAGACCCCATCGACCACTTTTCGACTACCGTAGAATTTGACCAAGCCATGTGTTTCCAACAATGCCATAGAATAATCCACACTCCGACCAACACCCAGTTGGCCCATCCTCTAATGAAGGAATTTTACGATAACTTGCTCAGGAAATGCAAGGTCACTCTGGTAATTGGGCAAGCGAATGTCAACAATAACTAGAAAAAGAAAACCCTGACAAGGGAAGGTTCTCCAATGGCTGAAATCATTGTCGGTATCGATTTGGGTACCACAAACAGCGAAATCGCGGTGATTGAAAAGGGTGTGCCTCGTGTTTTGGCCGGTGACGATGGGGACCCGATTCTACCTTCGTTTGTGGGGATCACCGAATACGGGAAATTATTGGTTGGCAAACCCGCACGCAACCAATATCCCTTGGCCCCCGAGCGAACGATCAAATCGATCAAACGGCAAATGGGCAAACAAACCCAAGTGACCTTGGGAAATCATCAATACTCGCCCCCCGAGATTTCTGCCATGATCCTCAAAACCTTGAAGGATCGAGCGGAAAAATATCTCGGCCAGCCGGTTCAAAAAGCAGTAATTACGGTCCCCGCATATTTCAACGATACCCAACGGCAAGCCACAATTGAAGCAGGGCGAATCGCTGGCCTACAAGTGGTTCGCATCCTCAATGAACCCACGGCCGCCGCCCTGACTTACGATCCCCAGCATGAACAAAGCCAAAGGGTTCTGGTTTACGATCTCGGGGGGGGGACCTTCGATGTTTCGATTGTGCAATCCGAGAATGGCGTGGTGGAAGTCCTTGCCAGTCACGGCGATACCTATCTCGGCGGCGATGATTTCGATGAACTGCTTCTGAACTTTATCTGTGAGCAATTTGAAAAAGAACACGGCATCGATCTGAGACAAAATCGCACCACTCGGGCACGCATTCTTCGAGCGGCCGAGAATGCCAAACGCCAACTTTCCGATCATGCCTTTTTCAAATTAGAGGAAGAATTTATCGCAGAGAAAGACGGGGTCGCCCTGCATTTGACGCAAGAGTTATCCCGTGCCGATTTCGAGAAATTGATTGTTCCGCTGTTGGATCGCACGATTGATTGTGTCCAACGCACCTTGGATGATGCGAAACTTAATCCCAGTCAAATCGATCGTCTGGTCCTCGTCGGAGGTAGCACCCGTATTCCGATAATTAGCCAACGATTAGAAGAAAAAATGGGTCGGCCTGCCCGTCGTGACATCAACCCAGATTTATGCGTTGCCATGGGGGCGGCCATTCAGGGGGCCATGATTGCAGGGGAATCGATCGGCTCGGTTTTAGTGGATGTCACACCGCATAGCTTGGGGATCAAGGCGCTCCGCTCCAATCCGAGTATGAACCCCTATATCACCGCGAAAGTGATTCATCGTAATACCCCCATCCCGACCAGTCGTTCCGAGGTTTTCTATACCGCAGTGGATAACCAATCGACCGTGAAAATCGAGGTATTTCAGGGGGAAAGCGAAGACCCGCGACGCAACCATCCCTTGGGAGATTTTCAGGTCGAAGGGCTTTCCCGAGCGCCGGCAGGCAATCCCATTGTGGTCCAATTCGACCTCGATGCCAACGGTGTGCTCAAAGTTTCGGCCCGTGAAAAAGCCACCGGTTTAAGTCGAAATATCACCATCGACAATGCCACGAAGTTCAAAGGGGAACAAGAAACGGCCGTGGCCACCGAGAGACTCAATCAGTTATGGCGAGATAATTTCGAGCCGGAAGATACCACCCCTTTACCCCCAGAAGAGGACGAGAACGATCTGGAATTGGAGGAAGAAAATTTCGGACCGGTGGAAAGGTTGCCGGAAGTCCCTGTCGGTCAGCGTGAAAGTGTGCTCGCCAAGGCCCTGCTGGAAAAGGCAGAACGAATTCGAGAAAATGCTTCTCCGGAAGATCAAGCCGAACTCGATCTGTTGACCGAGACCGTGCGACTCCATCTGGATACCCAGAATTGGTCTGAACTCGAAGTCGCCTGCGGGCGCTTGTCAGATGTGTTGTTCTATATGGAAGATTCTTAAGCCCAGCTTCGCCATTGCCCCTGTAACGATGACCTTGCCCCCCCCTCGGGATTCGGGAAGCCCTCTGTGTGATTGCCCCTCTCATGCAATTGAGAGGGGTAATCGTGCGAAAATGGTCACAGAAATGACCCAGTGGAGTTCCAGAGAGGGGGACTCGATTTCTCGGAATTCAAACAGGTGATGTTATTTTCTCGACGGACCTTTGTTCCTGTGAGGTGTTTGATGCGTTTTTTTTTCTGTTTCTTCCTGTGCGGAGTGATTTGTATGTCGGCGTTTAGCGATGAAGGGATGTGGTTACTGAACGAGCCTCCCAAACAACGCCTCAAACAAAAGTATCAATTCGATCTCACGGACGAATGGCTGGAGCATGCCCGTTTAGCTTCGATCCGCTTCAATAACGGCGGTAGCGGATCGTTCGTTTCTAAAAATGGTCTAATCATCACGAATCACCATATTGGTTCCGATGCCCTGCAGAAGTTAAGTCAACCGACGCGCAATCTGCTCCGTGATGGTTTTTTGGCCCGTCAATTCAAGGATGAACTCAAATGCCCCGACCTCGAATTGAATGTTCTGCAAGAGATCATCGACGTAACAAACGAGGTGAACAAAGCCGTTCCCCCCAGTGCCACACCGGCCGAAGCGAATGCAGCCCGTCGGGCGGCCATCGCAGCCATTGAAAAAGATTCTTTGGAAAAGACTAAACTCCGGTCCGATGTGGTGACCCTTTATCAGGGAGGGGCATATCATCTTTATCGTTATAAAAAATATACCGATGTTCGCTTGGTGTTTGCTCCCGAATCGGCCATTGCCAGCTTCGGAGGCGATGTCGATAACTTCGAGTTCCCTAGGTATAATCTGGATATTTGCTTTTTCCGTGCTTACGAAAACGATCAACCTGCCCAAATCAAACATTGGCTGAAATTTAGTCCCGAAGGGATCAAAGAAGGGGATTTAGTTTTTGTCACGGGGCACCCCGGCACGACCAATCGACTCGAAACTTTTGCGAAACTCAAACATCGTCGCGATGAAACACTGCCGTATTCCCTTTCTCGATTACGAACGCTTGAGGCGGCCTTTCATCAGTATTCCGAATCGGGTCCTGAAGAGCGAATGCAAATCACCACCGATCTCCACCGTGTGGCGAACGCTCGCAAGGCCTTTTCTGGTCAATATCAAGGGTTGCTCACTCCCGCGATTCTGCAAGCCAAGGCCGACGCCGAACAAGAATTGGCCCAAAAACTCGATGGGAAAAACTTGGAAGCCTATCGGGCGGCGCTGGAGAAAATCGCGGCCATTCAAAACGAGTGGAAAAAAATAGAACGTGAATACTACCTGTTTGAACGCGGCGATGCCTTTTCTAGCGAATTGTTTACCATCGCTCGGCATTTGGTTCGACTTTCCGTTGAATTACCCAAACCCAACGGGGAACGTCTCAGGGAATACCGTGAGAGTAATTTGGATTCCTTGAAGTTAAGTCTTTTTTCACCGGCTCCGATTTACCCAAGCGTGGAACGTGTCAAACTGGTGACCTCCTTGACCTTCCTTTGTGAGCAACTCGGGAGCGAACATCCAATCACCCGAGTGATTCTGGATGGGAAATCACCCGCCCAACTGACCGATGAGCTAATCAAGCAAACAGAACTTTACAAGGTGGAACAACGCAAAAAGCTCTTCGAGGGGGGGGCCAAAGCGATCAGTGAAAGTCGCGATCCATTGATTTTGTTGGTGCAACGCTTAGAAAAAGCCCTGCTCCGAAAGGGGCCTTCCGGAAAGGAGCAATCGCTGCGATTATGGTACGAAGAGAACATCGAAGAACCCGAACGGCAAGCATTTGGTGAATTGAGCCGACTGCGTTTCCTTGTTTATGGAAAAACAATTGCCCCCGATGCAACCTTTACCCTACGCTTGGCCTATGGGACTGTTTCGGGTTACCAAGCCGAGGGAAAGGAGATTCCTTGGCGAACCACTTTTGGAGGCTTGTACGAACGAGCCAACAAGCAAGGTTTCCGCGAACCTTTTGATTTGCCTGCCCGCTGGAAACAGGCCGAGAAAAATATCGATCGCGATGCACCGTTTAATTTCGTTTCCACGGCTGATACCATCGGGGGAAACTCGGGAAGCCCTGTCCTGAATCGAGCGGGTGAATTTGTGGGCATCAACTTCGATCGCAATCGGTATGGTCTGGTCCGGAATTTTGTTTATACCGATGTTCAAGCCCGTCACATCTCGGTTCACAGTAAGGGGATTCTCACCGCACTGAAACTGTACGATTGCCCCGAACTTTTGACCGAACTTTTGGAATCCAAGTGACTGTCGTAATCGAAATCGAAAACCTTCGAGAACCTTCGTTATGAGGTACGATCATGCCATTTGGGAGAATTCCCCAAGGGCCAAAGGGTTCGGGAGTCGGGATTCGGAATTCGGGATTCTCACAATCGAGAACCGTTTATTTGGGAGATTCGTAAAATGAGAGATTGTGTTATGAACCCCGATGAACTCACGGTGTCTTTCTGTGAATGCAGTGACAGTATCCTTCTGTGAACAACCTCATGAGGTTCTTCTATGAATGATCCCCTGAGGTCTTTCTGTGAACAATCTCATGATGTTTCACCAAGAATGAAGTAACAGTATGTTTCCGAGAATGAGAAGAAGAATTTTGCTGAAAAAGGGTTCCTAAGGATGGATGGTCATACGCTGGAGTTATTGGAATTTCCCAAGGTTCGCGAGATACTTGCCGAGTACGCCGCCACATCGCTAGGAGCCGATTTAGCCCGTTCGATTGAACCAATGGGCGATCTGGAAAAAATTCGCCAGAGCATCCAACTCGTAACCGAAATGTGCGATGCCCTCGGTGCGGGCTTATCCCCTCCGTTTGGGGGAGTGCATGATATTCGTTTGAATGTGAAACGGGCCGCGATTGGAACGATGCTCACAGCCGAAGAACTTCTGCAAGTGGCCGATACGTTGATTGCTACGGGCGCGTTTTTTCGGTATCGCATGCGTCTGGATGGCCGATTGGTTCTGCTGATCGAAACCTTGGCCCACATCGAAGACCTTGGCCCCATTGCCAAAACCATAACCGGTATGATTGACGGTCGGGGGCATGTGGTCGATAGTGCCAGTCCGGAACTCACGGAAATTCGTCGGAAATTGGTCGATCTGGACGACAAAGTTCAAAACGAAATCAAGCGATTGTTACGCGATCCCCAATTACGGGCCGTGCTGCGATTTCCTAATGCCACCATTAGCGGCGACCATTATGTTTTACCAGTGGCGGCGAATCATCGTCACAAGATCGAAGGGCTTGTTCATCGCACTAGTTCGACGGGGGAAACGGTTTACATCGAACCGGCGAGCATTGCCAAACTTTCTGCCGAACGGGTCTTTTTGAAATCGGAAGAAGATCGCGAGGTCCGCAAGATTCTTCGCAAGCTCAGTGCCGAAATCGGTCGCATGTCGCGTCAAATCAACGCCGCTTTGGAAGTGATTGCCAAGGTCGATGTGATCACCGCGAAAAGTAAAATGTCGATCGACTATCAGATGTACCCGCCCGATGTGAACAATCAAGGTCGCCTTTGGTTACGAAACGCCCGACACCCCATTTTAGAATACCTCTTTCGGCAACAGGCAGGGGGCAACTCGAAAAAAACGGTTGTTCCCATCGATCTACGCTTGGGAATCGGCTTCCGGATGTTGGTCATTACGGGGCCTAATACCGGCGGAAAAACCGTTTGCCTGAAAACCGTCGGCTTAATCGCGATCATGGCCCAATGCGGGATGCACATCCCCGCTCAGGAAGGGAGTCAAGTACCGGTCTTTTCCCACGTTCTCGCAGACATTGGCGACGAACAAAGTTTGGAACAATCATTAAGCACTTTCTCCTCGCACATCACCCGAGTCCGAACCATTTTGGAAACCGCAGACCGAAATAGTCTCGTCCTACTTGATGAACTCGGGGCCGGCACCGATCCTCACGAAGGTGCCGCCTTGGGACGAGCGATTCTCGATCATTTGGATCAGATCGGTTGCCAAGCTATGGTCACAACTCACCTTGGTGATTTGAAGACATATGCGTTTAGTAATGCCAATGCCGAGAATGGAGCCGTCGAGTTCGATCTCGAAACACTCCGCCCCACCTACCGGCTACACATTGGGCAATTTGGAATGAGCAACGCCATCAAAATTGCCAAACGCCTGAAACTCCCCAAAGAATTACTCAAGCGAGCCTACCGGTACGCCAAAAGAAAAAAAGGAAAATCATCCGAATTGGTGCGGATGCAACAACTGCGCGAAGAAGCCGAAAAAGCCCGTACCGAAGCTCTAGCGAAACAACACGCGGCCGATCAGGCTCGGGCCGAGTATGAACGGAAACGCCAAGAACTCGATAAAATTGCTGCCGAGGAAGAAACCCTTCGGAAATGGCGGGCCCAATTAGTGGTCGGCTCGATGGTCTATTCTCCCAAGTTTGGGAAAATGGCCAAAATCACCAAAATCGATGCCCGTAAAGGAACCCTTTATGTGGCCGTTGGAATTGGCCAATGGGAATTGACCCCCGCCGAGGTTTTCCCCGAAGAACCCCGCAACGGCTGATTTTCCGATTGCTTAATCCTTTCAACGACGGCTGATTTTCCGATTGCTTAATCCTTTCAACGGCAGATTCTTACCGCTCTGCCAACTCGACCCTCGGCTAATCGCTCTTGGGATTCCCCACAAACCTTGATAACCTAACCCTGATTGACCGTCGCTTTTGAAATCGACCTCGTTTTTTTTGGGAGAGGATTGCCAAGTGTCCCAGCTTCGCGGCGTAACGCGAGTCGCTTTTGAAATCGACCTCGTTTTTTCTTGAGAGGCACACCATGTTGAATCGTCTTTTCTTGTTCTTCTTTCTTGTGCTGTCGAGTCCTTCCTTGCTTTGGGCCGACAAGCCGAACATCCTCATGATTGTGGGAGATGATTGGGGTTGGAACGACTTTGGTTTTATGGGGAGCAAAGTCGTCCAAACGCCGCACTTGGATAAACTCGCACAGCAAGCGGCCTTGTTCCCCAATGGTTATGTTCCGACCTCGTTATGTCGGGCTTCGCTCGCAACGATCCTCACGGGACAATATGCCCATCAGCACAAAATCTGCTGCAACGATCCCCCCGAAGGGGTCGATCGAGCCGAGATGCTCCCCTTTCTGAAGAACAGCCCCACGATTCCGCGACTCCTCAAAGAATCCGGCTACAAAAGTTTTCAGACCGGTAAATTCTGGGAAGGTCATTATTCAAACGGGGGTTTTACTGAAGGAATGACCACCAAAGGCCGTCACGGAGAAGAGGGATTAGTGATCGGTCGCAAAGACCTTAAGCCCATTTACGAATTTCTCGACAAATACCCGAAAGACCCTTGGTTCATTTGGTATGCCCCAATGATGCCCCATCTACCACACAATCCCCCAGAAGCCATTTTGAAAAAATATCAGATCACAGGACGGGATGAACGCTTGGCCAAATACTACGCCATGTGTGAATGGACCGATCAAACCGTAGGGGAACTGATGGCAGAATTGGCGAAGCGAAAACTGCTCGAAAATACCTTGGTTGTTTTTGTGGTCGATAACGGCTGGGTGCAAGCCACAGGCCCCGTGAAAGCCAATGACCAGTTTTTGACTCGCAGTAAAAATACCCCCTACGATAAAGGGGTTCGTACCCCGATCTTTTTCTGGTGGCCCCAACGAATCAAACCGGCAACCTATCCTGATTTGGTCTCGACTGTGGACCTTGCCCCTACGATCCTCCAAGCCACCGGCACCAACATTCCCAAAGAAATGGCCGGCGTTAGCCTGCTGAATTTGCTCGAAGGGAAAGAGAAATTAAAGCGGGATACCATCTTCGGTGAGATTTATCTCCACACCGCCAAGGTACTCGATAAACCCGCCATTAACCTGACCCATCGTTGGGTTCGCTCTGGTAAGTGGAAATTGATTCTTCCCCTAAGCAAAGAAGGCAAGCCAGAACTGTACGACGTTGCAACCGATCCCGAAGAAACCAAAAATCTTGCGGAGGAAAATCCGAAAATTGTCGAGGAATTACGGGAGAAGTTGAAAACCTCTTGGGATTCATGGAAGGAACTCAACTAACCCCAAGGGGGCGTTTCGACCAGTGGCATCTTCCCTGTAGACTCAAGGGAATTCTTCTGATTGAGACTCAGGGGGATTCTTCTGATTGAAATGGCTGCCAATCACTTCTTCTTGTTGAAGGTCATATCTTTCCCTTCGGAATTGGTCAGAACCATTTTCGTATCGCTCATTGCTTTGATGGTGAGTTTCTTCTCTTTCCCTTTGACGTTGGTGATAATCGATTTCTCTTCTTGCTTGTAGGTCCCCTCTTGCTTTCCGCCATCGATCTCGATCTTCGGTCCTTTGGGATCGTTCATCCCTTCCATAACGGTTTCGACCGTGAATTTCCCATCGGCAGCGAAGGCAAACACAAGGGCCAATCCTTTCAATTCGGGATCGGTCCCTTCCCAAGTGCCAACGAGCGGGTTCGCTTTTTTATCGCCGCCCCCAGTGCCGCCTTTGTCTGCAGTCCCCTTCGAGGAGCTATCGCACCCCATGAGTATCATCATCAAGGAACCCAACAGAGCGAAAGTAAATACAAAACGAGACATCCAAACTCCTGTGAGATTTATGACGTTTTCACCGTGCAAAAATGCCAGAACAAAAAACTCTTTTGAATCTGATGGTGATCAAATCATAATGAGATTGTTCTGTTCTATCGGCATGGGGAACAGAGTCGATGCGATCTCAAGAAATAATGTGTAACAAGGTCTACGACGGGGTGAGGAAGAAACTTATTCCTCATCTTTCTCTTCAAGGGGGCGCAACGGGGAAAGAGCCTGTCGCATGATTTCTCGCATCATTTCCAAATCGGGTGTGATACCGGTGAACATTTCATATTGCAAAGCGGCTTGGCGGACGAACATTTCGATCCCTGTGACCACACGGCAAGCCCGTTGACGAGCTTCTTTGATGAAGAGGGTATTTTCGGGATTGTACACAGTATCGAAGACCGTCATACCGGGCTTGAAATAACTGAAGTGGATGGGCGAAGCATCCAAGTCGGGGTGCATGCCAATGGGGGTGCAATTAATCAGAATATCGCAGGCGAGTTGATGCCGCCGGCCCCATTCGACGGCCTTCCCTTGCACCTCATTCGCAAGTTGTTCAGCCCGTTCTAATGTTCGTGAGGCGATGTACAAATGATGGACTCCTGCCGAATGCAAGGCGTGTGCAATCGCACGGGCGGCCCCACCGGCTCCGAGGATCATGGCGGTACAATCTTTCAAATTCCGTGTCGTCCCATTCTCATCAACCGGTAGTTGCGTCATGAGACTTTCAAGCGCGGCCTTATAATCGCTGTTGGCAGCAATTAGCCCTTCGGGTTTCACTAAGAGGGTATTGGCGGCCTTGGATTGGATCACTTGAGGATCAACCGAACTCGCCAAAGCAGCCGCTGCTTCTTTATGGGGAATGGTCACGCTGTAGCCTTCAAACCCCAAGGATTGATAATCATCCAAGGCTTGCTTCAAGGCTCCGCGTGGCACCCGTAAAGGAAGATACAAGGCATTAATTTTATCTCGGTGAAATAACCCATTGTGCAGCGCGGGGCTGTAACTGTGAGCGACCGGATCACCAATGACACCGAAGAGTCGGGTTTGACTATCGATCGCCGAGATGGGATAAAGCCGTTTCAATTCCTTCAGAGAGGGCAAGCCCGGAGCGATGCCCCGTTCGGTATTGAAAGCGGCATACATGAAGGGGGCACCATACTTCAAAGAAAGAATTCGGGTGGGAAAACCAATATCGCCGATACAATGCCCAACGGTTGGTTTTTTGGCTTTTTGCAAGATACGCAGTAAGCGGAGATTGTCGGTCGTATTTTGTGCGGTGGTGACCACTTTGAGGATGTCGGCATCCTGTTGGGTCATTTTCTCGTAGATTTCTTCGAGATTTTCGGGCGTTTCGTTGAGGTTATGATAGCTGACAATTCGTTTGACCGAGCCAAACCGGCGAATGCTATCGGCAATATCCGTTTCGATGTCGATCCATTCAAACATCCCCGAAACAATCATTTGCCGGATGAACATTTGCCGTTCTGATTCCCCCCCCCCGTAGCGTCCTCCATCGACGGCCCGTCGAAAGGTTCCTAACCATGCACATTTCTTGGCAGGGGCTAACCGGCGATAATCCACGGCCTTGGCGATATAGTCGAGTCTCAATTCGAGAAATTTGGCACCTTGCTTCACCGCCTCTTCCAATTCCAGGGTGACCATTTTATGGCGTGTGCGTGCAATAATGGTGCAAATTCGATCAGGAACCAATGACATGGTCTTTTCTCACAATCGGCAACGAGCAGTTATTAGTTAATAGAGGTTAGGAAAAGTACCGAGATCGACCACTTCTCCCGCAGCTGGTACGGAAACATCCGGAAAGCCCTTTTCCATCAAGGTACGAGCCATCGCTTCGGCTTGTTCGCGTTCCCCATGGATGAGACGTACTTTCTGAACTTTACCTACCAACGGGAGCAAATATGCCAGAAAATCCTCGCGATCGGCGTGACCACTAAAGCCATCTAGGTGAACAACCTCGATCCATTTGTTCCAATCGCGGTTGGCAAAACGAATGGTCGGACTTTTTTCCAATAAGCGTCGGCCGGTTGTTCCTGCTGCCTGATAGCTAACAAGGATCACGCTGCTGCGGGGGTCTTCCACATGCTGTTTCAAGTGATGAACAATGCGACCGGCATCGCACATCCCGCTCGAAGCCACAATAATCGCAGGACCTGGCCGAACGCTGATTCGCAAACTGTCCTCGAATTCTCGGACATATTCGACGTAATCCCCACCGAGAATACCAAGGCCTTTTTTCAGCATGGCTTGCGATTCTTCGGTCAGGCATTCGGGATGGGCTTCATGCACCTCGGTAATATCGGCCGCCAAGGGGCTATCGACATAAACCGGCACTTGCGGTATCTTCTTTTCGAGAATCCCCTTATGGAGGTAGTGAATAATCAACTGGGTGCGACCTAAACTAAATGCAGGAATCAACACCTTGCCGCCACGCTCAATCGTTCGATTAATCGTCTCGTAAAGTTTAGCCACCGTGTTTTGAATAGGTTCATGGACTCGGTTTCCATAGGTGCTTTCACACACCAATAAATCGGCAGGGGGAATCGGGGCGCTGGCCCGTAACAACGGAAGGTGTCGGCGGCCTAAATCCCCCGTGAAAGTGAGTGACCTTTTTCGACCCTGTTTATCGACCCCGACTAAGTGAATCATTGCGGAGCCAAGAACATGGCCCGCTTCAACGAATTGAAAAGAAAGGTCCTTGGTGATTTGTCGGGCCGAGTTATAGCCGATGGCAACACATTGATTAAGTACCTGCTCAACATCCTGACGAGTGTACAACGGTTCTATCAAAGGTTCGAGATAATTTCGCTGGATATTCAGATAGGCGGCATCTTCTTCTTGAATTTTGGCGGAATCGATCAACATCACCTGCAACAGGTCACGGGTTGCAGGCGTGCAGTAGATCGGTCCATCGAACCCTTGACGAACTAAAGTAGGGAGATTACCCGAGTGATCGATATGAGCATGTGAGATTAATACTGCATCGACATCGCGGGCCTGAAAGGGGAATTCGGAATTCCTGCGGTGGGATTCTTCACGTCGGCCTTGATACAACCCGCAATCCAACAGGATGCGAGATTTTCCTGCTTCAAGGACGTGCATCGAGCCACTAACGACTTGGGCGGCTCCCCAGAAGGTAAGGGTCGGCCCACGATGTTTGGTAGGTGTAATATCTTCTCCGATCATTATTCCATTATAGGTTTTGATCAAAAAGTGACCAATCCGAGTTTCCTGAATCGAGTTAAAAGAAACGCGATAAATTTTCAGGCGAATGGGCTAACAGCTCACTAGGGCTTGGCACTATGTGACCGGTCGCAGGAAGGGGCGAAGAGTGATTATCGAAGGAAACGGAACGGCTTGCAGGGGCTTGGCACTATGTGACCGGTCGCAGGAAGGGGCTTACCGTTCTTTACTCATCCCGCTGACACCGAGTTCCATAAAACCGGCTTGTCGGAGATAATCCATAATTTGAATGAGTTTGGCGTAGGTGAGATTATCTTGAATTTCTAAAGTCATCGACACTTTGTCTTTGGAGGTAATCACATTCAGTTCATCGCGCAGGCGATTCAAATCCGGAGGAAGCGATTCCTTCGAGAAAGAAGGGCCTTTGAGATCGAACAGTTTGTAATCGCCCCCTTCTGCGTAGATGACCACAGTATAGTTATCTTTTTTCTCTTGAAGCGGGTCCGGATTCAGCACGGCTCCGCCGGTATTTTCGGTGGGGAGCTTCATCGAAATTTGACCTTCCACCGGAACAGGATTAAACGTCGATACGAAGTAGAACAACAGTTGGAAGGTCATGTCGAGCATAGGGGTAATGGGGATGTAAACCTCTACTGCAGGTGAATTACCCCGACGTTTGCGAGAAGACATAACAGAATCCCTTTAAGTTGCCAACGAATTAGCCACCCACTTTAGCTCGTAACTGTACTTTGGAAAAGCCTGCGGCTTTGCAGGCCTTCATCACTCGGTAGACTTTATCGAAACTGGTTGCTGCATCGGCCCGAAGGATAACCGTAGCTTGTTCAGCTCGATCTTTCCCTTCGACCCGTTGAATCCGTTTATACTGGTCGGACATGATCGTCGTAATTTGGGCGGGGTCTTTTTCGTATTTCAAGGTCCGATTTTCCAGCACCACTTCACCTTGAGAAGTGACGTTCACGAGAATAAACGTCGGCTCCCGTGCGGTGATCGGCTTAGCACTCACTGCGGTGGGCAAGCGAATTTCCGCACTAAAGTCCTGTTGGATGAAGTTAGCAACCAACATGAAGAACATCACCAATTGAAGGACCAAGTCCAAAAGAGGGGTCAGGTTTGGTTCCTCAACGCCCCCGCCACCACCGGCACCGTGACTCATTGTTATTCTCCTTTAAGAAACACTGAGAACCCCGAGACGATCCGTTTGCTTATCGTGCAGGGGGAGGAGGG
>CAZFDX010000604.1:0-16409 GCA_964518325.1 uncultured Alcaligenaceae bacterium
TACCTCTCTTTTCCATTCAAGGTGCGGATTCCACCCCTGCCGGAAAAGAAAAAAATACAAAAGGGTTCGACAAAGAAGCAGGTAAGAACATATTCGGGTTAACCAAATTGCACCAAGTTCATATCGAGGTGGGAGCCAAAGAATATGGGGAAATGCAACCCAAAGGGGGGGGGTTCCCCGGCGGAGGTTTTCCCGGTGGCCCCCAAGCTCCCGATAAAGCCCCCACGAAATTTAATTACGATTTTCAATATGTTCACGCTAAGGTTCATTTCGGTGAACACGAGTTTCCCGATGTGGCCCTTCGCTATAAGGGGAACGGCACTTATCTCATGTCTGCACAAATGCTTCGCCGTTCCTTTAAGATTGATTTTGACATGTATGACGAAAACCTTCGTTTGGATGGTTTGAAGAAGCTCAATCTGAATAATGGCATTACCGATCCCACCCGCACACGAGAGGTCTTGGCGTATGGGGTCTATCGGGATGCTGGTGTGCCCGCCCCGCGAACGGCCTTAGCAGAAGTTCGTTTGACCGTTCCCGGACGCTATCGGAAGGAGCTGCTCGGGGTTTATACTGTGGTCGAACAGATCGACAAAGACTTTCTGAAAAAACATTTTGGCTCGGCCAAGGGGATGCTCCTGAAACCTGAAGGTCTCAAAGGTCTGGAGTACTTTGGCGAAGATTGGACCCTGTATGAGAAACGCTATCTTCCTAAGGATGAACCGAACGATAAACAAAAGAAACGCTTGATCGAATTTGTCCGTTTAGTCGAAAAGGCCGACGCAGCCACATTCGCTAAGGAGATTGGAAATTATCTGGACATCGAAGCCTTTACCAAGTTCCTTGCCACCACGGCACTGATTGCGAATATGGATAGCATTCTCACCTTGCGGCATAACTACTACATGTACCACTACCCGGAAAACAACCAGTTTTACTTTTTCCCTTGGGATTTGTATTTATCATTCTGAACCTTTATGGTCGGGGGTCCACAAACTCAACAAGCCGACCTAAGCATTGACCACCCCCATCAAGGCGACAACAAATTCATCGAGCGATTGCTGTCGATCAAGGAACATAAACAAACCTATTACAATCAATACAAAAAGCTCTTGGAAGGTCCGTTTACGAAAGAGAAACTTTTCAAACAACATGCGGAAATTTCCAAGGAAATCACAACACTTCTTGCCAACGAGAAAAAAGCGTCGAACGATCGAAGAGAATTTAATTTTGCCTTGCTGACGCAAGCCTCGAATCCCGCTGAGGCCTTGAAAAATTTCATCGAAAAGAGAATCAAATCGGTGGAAGATCAATTAGCGGGTAAAAGCCGAGGCTATATCCCCGGCACGGGATGGGGTGTAGGAGGATTTAATCCGCCGGCTGCTCCTCCCTCACCAGCGAACAATCTCGCAAAAGCAATCTTCGCTGCCAATGACACCAACCGAGATGGCAAACTCGATCGGGAAGAGTGGAAGGCAGCCACGAAAAAACTTTTCGAGGTGTGCGACGTCGAAAAGAAAGGTAAACTCAAGGAAGTTGAATTTGCCGCAGGGTTAGACAAAGCCCTTCCTCAGCAACAAGGATTTGGTGGATTCCGACCAAGTAATAAGCCTATGGCTAATTCATTAAGTCGAGGCTTGTATGCTCGCCTGTCGAAAGAAGCCAGCGGAGTTTTGACTTTAGCCGAGTTAGAAACAATCTCGGGTGACGTTTTTAAAACATGGGATAAAAATAATAATGGCAACATTGATGAGAAGGAACTGGAAACCGGTTTGACTCCATTAATGCCCCCAACCCCTGGGGGATTTGGCCCCCCCGGTGGGTTTGGCCCTCCCGGTGGTGGCTTTAATCCTCCGAAAGGTGGGTTTGGCCCTCCCAAAAATTAGTGTCCCCTTAACTTCATCCTCTCAAAGGAATTGGAATTGATGGTACCCACTCCATTAGAACATGTAAAACTTATGGTCAACTCGGCCGAGTCGCCCGCACTGGTTCGAGCTACGGAGACCCCTGCTTATGAAGTGAAGTTCCTTCTGACCGAAGAACTCGCCCAACGTGTCATCCAATGTTTACTCGATTCGATGCAACCCGACCCGCACGGCGATCCTCGTACAGGGGGGGGGTATTTGGTTTCTTCCGTCTACTTCGACACCAAACAGCACGATGTCTTCCATAAAAATGATGGCTATCGCCGGAAAAAATATCGGATTCGACGTTATGGCGAAGGTCAAACGATCTTTCTCGAAAGAAAGTCGAAAAAGAAATCGGTCAAAAAAAAGAGAGTGGCGGTTCCCCTTGAGTCCCTTCCCGAGATTCTCCAACGCAATGACGATTGGGAAGGGCGTTGGTTTACCGAACAGATCGAGCGAAAGCTATTAGTGCCTAACTGTGTGGTCACCTACGAACGCCAAGCCCTGATTGGCTTGGCGGCCGAAGGCCCCATCCGCGTGACCTTTGATCGGCATGCACGCGGCATGAAAACCGACCAACCGCTTCCGACTCCCCTGCTCTCTCGGCAAGAGGGAATTCCCTTACTGGGCGAGGAAGTCATCACCGAGTTCAAATTCCTTGGCTCTATGCCGGTCTTGTTCAAAACCGTCATTGAAGAACTCCAACTTTCCGTTCAAGGTGCATCGAAATATCGACGGTGTGCTGGATCGTTTTTGAACGGAGGTAACACGAGTGTTTGATTGGGTAACCAGTCCAAAAATTAACCACGAACCCATTCCGTTTCTGAGTATCGTTGTTCTTTCAGGAATGGCGATTCTCTTTGGGCTGTTGGTAGCGCTGGTATACAGCATTTCGCTTCCGAGACAGGGCAAAGAACGCAAGGCCCTCGCTACGACCTTGGTGCTGTTGACCACGCTGATTACCTTTGTGACTTTGGTGATTGGGGATAGCCAAGCCCGCGCCTTTGGTTTGGTGGGAGCCTTGTCGATTGTTCGGTTTCGGACCGTTGTGGAGGATACCCGCGATACGGCCTTTGTGATCTTTGCAGTGGTAGTGGGCATGGCCATTGGGGCCGGTCAACTCACGATCGCTGCTTTGTTGATTCCCCTCGTGACGATCGCTGCCCTAATCATGCGATTTTTAATTACGGGGGACATTTCAAAAACCAGCAAAGGGGCATTGAGCCTTCGAGTTTCTTTGGGTGTGGACCCCAGCGCGAAATTTGCCCCGTTGTTCGATCATTACTTTAGCTCCTTCGAGGTCTTTGCAGTATCCACCGTGAAACAAGGTGCCGCCGTCGATCTTGTCTATCATGTTGAAGTCAAGCCGGAAGCGAATCCCCTTCAACTCGTCTCGGAGATCAATCGACAAGAAGGCATTCAATCTTGTGAGTGGAAACAAATCGTCGAACGATAGGATCGTATCGACACATCAGAGGATCAACACATCAGAGGATCAACACATCAGAGGATCGACCTATCAGAGGATCAACACATCAGAGGATCGATTCAACCACGCATCGGCGCGACAACAGAAGGGAACGCTCCTTCACCTCAGTGCGATTGCCAACTCCCGATTGGATGCGATGCATGTTTCCCCGAAGTGGGAATACCGCTGAGGTGCCACCCTTTGGCACGCATGAGTATTTGTACGGTGCCAAAAATTCCCATGGGCATCCCTGATCTGGCTTGGGTAGGATTTTCTTATCGTGCTCATTATCCTAAGTGGAACATAGATCCGAGTAGAAGTCAATAAACACGCCCCTAGGAGTATGACACCATGCATCGTCGCGATTTTCTGGCCCTGTCTGCCGCTTTGGGAACAGTGAGCGGTCAAACGACTCGCATTCAAGGTGCCCCGATGCCGACCGACCCGACCCGCGAACTCCCCACGAGCGGGGCCGACCTCGGAACTCTGTTCGCCGAAGTTGAGAAGATCGCGCTGGCGAATCCATTCCGCTTGAAATACTCTCCAGATCGCTTTAAGTCCCATGCCGAGTATCGCGCGGCTGCGCGGCAAAAAGTCTTCGAGATACTGTCCTACCAACCGCCGAAAGTCGATCCGAAGCCGGAAGTGCTTGGTCGTGAGGATTGCGGGAATCACATTCGTGAACGAGTGCTGTTCTCGACAACGCCTTGGTTCCGAGTACCGGCGTATGTGCTGATTCCCAAAGGATTGAAGGGGCGTGCCCCAGCCGTGATCGATCTCCATTCGCATGGGGGTATGTTCCTTTTCGGCAAAGAAAAGGTCGTGGATTTGGGGGACAACCACCCGTTGATGAACGATTATCACAAGGTCAATTACGATGGCCGCCCCACAGCCACCGAGTTGGTTCGCCGTGGGTATGTGGTGATTAGTATCGATGCATTCTCGTTCGGCGAACGTCGAATACTCCTCGATGCCGACCGCACCTCAGGTTGGGACCGCTCGAAGTACACGGCCGAGGATGCTCGACGGCTCAATCAGGTGTGCCGAGGGAAAGAAGCGACCCTCGTGAAGGGTCTGACTCTCGCAGGGACCACTTGGCCCGGCATTGTGTTCTGGGACGATATCCGCACGATCGATTATTTGGTTTCCCGTCCGGAAGTAGACCCCAAGCGAATCGGTTGTGTCGGCATCTCCATGGGTGGCTATCGCGCGGCTTACCTCGCCGCTCTCGATGAACGAATTGCCGCCGCGTGTGTTGTCGGTTTCATGTCGAGTGTGCGACCGATGATCAAAGCACACTTAGATACCCATTCGTTCGTCCATTTCCTGCCCGGATTGCACACCTACCTAGACCTACCAGACGTTGCTGGACTTGTGGCTCCCCGAGCGTTGATGGTTCAGCAGTGCAAGCAGGATCGACTTTTCCCCTTGGCGGGAATGGAGGAATCGGTCAAGATCATAGCCGCTGCGTACAAGGCAGCCGATGTCGAGAAACAGTTTGTTGGTCGATTCTACGACGAACCGCACCGGTTCACAAAAGCCATGCAGGACGAGGCGTTCGATTGGTTTGATACGAAATTGAAAAGCTAACCCATAAGTCCAGCGATTGTCTGAGGAAACCTCATGAAGGTGACCTCGGACTGTTATCGAATCCTTAACTCACCCTCCAAATCAAGGTCTTGGAGGTCTTCTTGGCAGAGGGGTAAAAAAAAACCGGCCCCCTTGCGGAGGCCGGTGTCGAGTTGCTTTTTAGGTCCCGTCCTTCCTAAAATTCAACCCAACGAACTTAACCGTTCCCCCCTCGGAACGGATAAGTGTTTCCAATAGAGCAACAGGGAGTATGCTTTTTACAGGCCCTGTTTTGTGCCGTTCGTTAAGATGATTTTTTTGGTCTCGCTCACGACACAGATTATTTAGGACGAGCAATCGAGAATGCAAGAAAATGCGAGAGAAATCCGCAAAATCGATACAACCTAAAAGTTCTACGTTTCTAGCAATATCTTCCTAAGATGAATCCTAAAGCAACAGCAAGGATTCAGCTATCAACACAGTGAGATTCAGTTTCACCCTTTCACTATGAACTCAACCCCCCCCATCCTTTTGGTCACAGGAAAATTAGCTGAGCCAGCCCTGCGTCGGGTGGTTGCGGAACTCACGGGCAGAACATCTCTGCAACTGGAAGTCACCGTGTTACCCATCACCGTGGCAGCACTACTGACCACAGATTGGGTGGCACGAAAACTTCCAAAAATCAATTCTCCCCGTCGTGTGATTCTGCCCGGATACTGCCGAGGAGAACTCGACGTGATTACCTTACCGGAAGGGAGCACGGTTGAAAAAGGCCCCCGCGATGTGGTCGATCTCCCAGCTTACCTAGGCCAAGGTTCGAAATCGCCCCCTGATCTCTCGGCTTATTCGATTGAAATTTTAGCCGAGATCAACCATGCTCCGAGTCTCACCCCTGAGAAAATTTTGGCGTTGGCAGAACATTATCGACAAAGTGGCGCGAACATCATCGATCTAGGATGTGATCCGGGACACACGTGGGAAGGGATCGGCTCGGTCGTTGCCTTACTGAAAAAGGAAGGGTTTCGGATTTCGGTGGATAGTTTTAATCCCCAAGAGGTAGAGAGGGCTTTAGCGCACGGGGCAGAATTGGTTCTGAGTGTCAACGAACACAATAGTCACATGGCCCGATCGTGGTATGAACGATATGGAGCCGAGGTCGTGGCGATTCCCAATACCCCGAACGATTTAGATTCGCTGGATCGAACACGCGAAATTCTCGACTCCGCAGGGGTACCCTTTCGGCTTGATCCAATTTTGGAACCGATCGGGTTCGGGTTTGCTCCCTCCTTGGGAAGGTATCTGGCCACACGGCAACGCTATCCGAATGATCGCCTTATGATGGGAATTGGCAATCTGACCGAATTGACCGATGTGGACTCCGCAGGGGTCAATGTGCTTTTAGCAGGGTTCTGTCAGGAAATCGGCATCGGCAGCGTATTGACCACGGAGGTCATCAATTGGTGTCGTTCGGCTGTGCGTGAATTCGATGTGGCCCGAAGGCTCGTCTATTATTCCGTGTCACAGCGGGTTCTCCCCAAACATTTGGACCCTCGATTGATTATGCTGCGGGATATTCGCTTATCTGAACGAGGTGAACAAGGCCTTCGGGAGTTGGCCGAGATCATTACAGATCGGAATTATCGCATCTTCGCCGAACGGGGGGAAATTCATATTCTCAACGGTCAAACGTATCTGCATGGCAAGGACCCGTTTGAAATTTTTGAACAACTCCAACAAAAGGATTCTAAATTGGACCCCTCCCATGCGTTTTATCTGGGGTACGAAATGGCCAAGGCTGTGACCGCTTTGACATTAGGTAAGCAATATACCCAAGATCAGGCCCTAGATTGGGGGATGTTGACTGTACCAGAAATTTCACATCGTCAATGAAACCGAAGTCGTTCGGTCACCAAATCTCCCCGCTGCATCTTTGCCAATCAGTTTGGCAACTGCACGTTTCTTGAAGGTCCGAAAGGGATTCGACAACATTTAGCCGCATCGTTGACGATCACTTTGGCATCTTTCCTGACTGGCATCTTTCCCGATTTCCCAATTGGGCATCTTTTCCGATATTCCGATTGGGATTTTGGTAGTTTGCTCCCAAATATTCTCATCTTGACGAGATTCCCTGTTTTGCCCATATACGCTCTGCTCACTCGATAACTTGAGGTTAAAACATGAATCATCCGCCAAGAGGTTTGATCGGTTGGCTTCCGTTTTTATGGCAACGGGTTCTCTTTCCGCATGCTGCTCCTCCTGTGGAACCAATCCGTTGGCGTTCCGTATTCATTTTGTTGACCCTTGGTGTTCTTTTGTTAACCCCTGCCATGGGTCATCATTTGTTGGAACCGGATGAGGGACGGTATGCCCAAATTGCTCGCGAGATGGTCACCTCAGGCGAATGGATTGTTCCACACCTACAGGGCAAGCCTTATCTTGATAAATCCCCCCTGTTCTATTGGCTGACGGCCCTTTCTTTTTCTCTCTTCGGGATCGGGGAAATTTCAGCACGAGTTGTTCCCGCTGTTGCCACCTTGGGCACGATTCTTCTGATCTATTTTTTGGGCCGTCGAACATTAGGAGAAAGGTCAGCCTTTTGGGGAAGCCTATTTTTGGCGTTATGTCCCGGTTTTTTAGGCATGAGCCGGTTAATCATTCTCGATGGGTTGTTGTGTTTTTGGGTCACTTTGAGCGTTGGTACTGCCCTGGAGGCCATTCGCAAGGAACGATTTTCGTCGGCATGGTGGTATGTCTCGGCTATGGCAGCCGGTTTCGGAGTGCTCACCAAAGGACCAGTGCCATTTTTGTTACTCATTCCACCTTTGTTTGCGTATTGCTACCTCAATGGTCTCTCACTACCGCGAAAATATGCCTTGGGTTTCCTCGGGGTCGCAGTGGCAATCAATTTGCCTTGGTATGTTGCCATTGGGTTGGCTCAACCCGTTTTCCTTCGATATTTCTTTTGGGAGCATAATTTCCTGAGATTTGTCCAACCGTTTGATCACCTTCAACCCGTGTGGTATTTTCTTCCAGTGATCATCGGAGGTATGTTGCCGTTTGTATTTTTAGCGATCCCCTTTGTGAGAAACTTGCTTGTTTCGGATTCTCAGGAAGAAGGTCAGCGCCCCATGACATTAGGGTACTATCTGTTAGTGGGATTATGGACGGTACTGTTTTTCTCGATGAGTGGCTCGAAACTCCCGACCTACGTTCTGCCGGCCTTCCCGTTTTTGTGTTTAGTGTTAGGTCATTATGTCGCATATTCGCGATGGTCTCGACACTGGTTAATAAAGTCCAGCTTAGTTTCAACGACGCTGGTGCTTCTGGGGTTAAGTAGCATCGGTCTGCCGTGGTATGCCCAGTATCGATCCCCCGTTGGGCGGGAAGATATTCGACAAGTTTTGGAGCAAGAGCGTCTTACCCCGATGATTGCTTTCCCACGTTCTTGCGATTCGGCCGCTTTCTACACCCAACGAGCCGACATTGTGAGCATGCGCTCCAAATATAATCGAGAATTACTCGAATCCTTACGGCAACGCGATCGAACGATTGTGATATTAACCCATCGCCATTCTTTGGGGATGCTCAAGGAGCAATTGCCAGCAGATTTGAAAATCGTTGCGGAATATCATGCCTGCAAACCGAAATCGGAACAAGGGCTTCTAGAGAAATTGATTGGCGATGGCCCTTGGGGTTTAAGCGATGTCGCCATTGTGGAACGTGTGAAATAATTTGTGAGGTAGAACGATCCCGAATGCGTGAGGTGAAAGGTAAGAAATTACGGATTAATTCAACCATTCCTTGGATGGTTTTGGCAAGAACCAAAATCGTTGCGGTTGATACGCACCTTGCTTCACAGCCGCGGCCTCGGCAAAATCCTCAATGGGGTTAAAGACTTTGACCACGACTGGGCCTTTTTGAAGCAAATAGGGGTCAAAACCACGTTTGGCCGCTTCTTTGAGATATTCCAAAGCCTTGTTGCGATCACGTTTGGCCACTTGGAAGAGCGCTCTATCCTGATGTTGGAAAGCATTCCATGTATAGGCTTGAAAGGCATCCACGAAGGCCTCGCAAGTGGCCTCTGGAGTCGAGAGGATCGCTTCGAGATCGGCCAACACACTGGCAGGAACCAATTCCTTTTGCAAGACGGCTTGGTTATATTTCAGATATGCACGGAACCAACGGGCCTGAAGATTCTCGGGGTGTTTTTGAACCATCGAATCAATGATATGCTTGATTTCCGGAGTCATCACCATGTACCGCAAATAGAGCTGTGCGATTGCCCGCAAATACTCTAATTGGTCCGATTCAAACCCGTCCTTTCGGAGCAACTCGGCCATATCAAAAGCTTTCTGGACATCGGAATTTTTGAGATAAATCCACGCCAAGACGGCCTTGGTGGTTGGATTATCATCGCCATATTTTAAGGCCAATTGTAAATCCACGAGAGCTTGGCCCAATTCCCCAATGTAGGCTTTGGCCTTACCACGTTTCGCCCAAAGGTCTGCACGGGTGGGTTCCTGTTCGATGGCGTCGTTGAAAAAAGCAATCGCTTCGAGGTATCGTCCCGATTCGTAATGTTCCAAAGCGCGATTCACATGCGAGATCGTCGGATTAACGGTGTGATTGACCTCGGGGGTCGTTCGTGCAAAGGCTCCTGCCACCCCCATCAAAGCACTTCCCGCAAGGATCGTCATGGTCGCGATCTGGGTGGGACGACCATTCAGGAATTCTCGCAATTTCTGCCAATGGGTATGACATCGGTTCAATTCGTTCAATAGTTCCTCGGCATCGGAAAATCGCTGATCGGGATCAAACGCCAAACATTTCTCGACCGTTTTCGATAAGCGATTGGGAACGCTGGGCACCAACTGCGATAAAGGTTTGCTACCTGCCTTTTGCTTTTCCAAAACTTGGGCGATCCCTTCTCGAAGTCGGCGTGTTTTGGGGAATCTGCCGAACGGATGGACGCCGCTGAGCAATTCGTAAAGGATCACACCCAATGAATACAAGTCGGCTTTGACCCCCTTGCTGGTTAATCTTTTCGCAGGGGTGATGATTTCTTGCAGGGTCTCCGGTGCCATGTAAGGGAGCGTTCCCCCGAGATAGGATCGTGTATCCCCTTGATGGGCCGCCAAATTAAAATCCATCAAGCGAGGCCAACCATCGGCACCGAGAAGCACGTTAGAAGGTTTTAAGTCTTGATGGACAAACCCCGCTTTATGCACAGCCATCAGGGCCGAGGCCATGCGTTGCCCCAACCAAACAATCCCATCAACGTATGAACATCGATTCAAAAACGGGTCGGGATAACCCCATGTTCCTTGGGGCATCGTGACACCGAGATTTCTTCGGGCAGCTTCGAGAATGGTGGCACCATACAAAGGAGGCGATTGATTCCCTTGTTTCGGGTACGCCACTTCTAACAAATCTTCAAGGGTGGCACTTCCTTGGAAGGGCATGCTGACCAAGTACAATCCGCTCTCTTTATCGAACGGGGCAGCATGAATATCAACGATATGAGGATGATGCAACTGCCCTAACACACGGGCTTCCTCGCATTTCACTTTCGACAACTTCACGACCACATAGCGATTCGTTGTTTCCTCTAACGCCAAGAACACAACGGCAAAAGCCCCCCGTCCGAGTTGTCGTAATAGGGTAAAATCTCCCACCCGATCTCCGACCGTGGGGATGCGGGCACTGTCTTTTATGGGGTTTCCTTCACCAATCGGTTTCGAGCTTTTTCGCTGACCCGATTGGCTTTCGTGTGATTTGTCGCAAGTGGAAGATCGCCCCTCCTCGGAACTCGGAGCCATTCCGGTTACGGGAGGCATCTCTTGGAGACCGAGCATCGGGAAGGTTGCGGGTTTTGGTGAATCAATATCCACAACAATCGATTGATTATTCAACAATCGTCCAATCGTGGCATGATGTCGGGGGAATTGTTTACAAAATTCTTCGACATCCAACACCTCGCCGGTGCGCTCACGGAGGGTAAACTCAGCAAGGGCCAACTCGACCACCAACGATTTATTCGCAGCAAAATCGGGATTTTCTCGAATGGCTAAAGCGGCATTCGGTTGCCCTTGTTCGGACCAAACACGAATAATTTCGGCCGCCCGACGATGCATATCTTGCGAGAGAGATGAATTCTGCGAACTCATTGCGCACTGAGGTTGTTGTTTGGTAAAGATTACTCGACCCTGTATCCTGCTTAGATCAAAAAATTACCAATGCAAGCGAAAATGGAGATTTAGTTTTCTCCCTGAAAATTGTTCCGATTCTCAACAGAATTCCTTTGAACTTCCTGTTAATCTGTAAGCGATAATCCGATTGTCCGAAGGCATTTTTGGGTGTGAGCAAAATCTCTTTCTTTCACCTCGAAAATCTCTTTTACTCTCAACAGAATTGCTCAAAGTAAAAAAATGCCCCCCTAACAATAGCGGCCCATTGTCCTTTATTGATGAAACCAGTCGGAAGGGGAAGAATGGGGGAGCGTTTCAGTTATTTCTTGTTGTTGATTTTCTCTGCCAGTGCTTGAATGAGGGGATCATCTTTTTCCAATTGCAATGCCTTGGTAATCGATTGCTTCGCTTCTGTGATTTTACCCGTTTCGGAGTAGGCGTAGGCCAACCAGTACAGGGCTTGAGCATTCTGGGATTGTGAGAGTTCTACGGCCTTGAGTAAATCTTCGGTGGCCCCGTTTCTCTCGAATTCGATTCGCCCGCGCACCAGATAAACGAAATACTCTTTGGGCAGGGATTTCACTGCGGCTTCGGCTTCGGCAAGGGCTTGTCGCAACCGGCCTGATTCCAGATTTCGCCAAGCACGAAGGGCTAATGCGAACCCATGTTCGGGGAGCTGAGTCTGAACCTTTTGCAGAAGTATCTCCCCAGCAACCGTATCTTTTTGTGAACAAATCAGGTATTCGGCACAGAGGTAATCGAGAAGGGTTTTATCGTTCTTGTCGAAATACCCTTCGATCGCTTGTTTTCGTTGGCTGAGTTGTCGAACCAGTTTCTCATCGCTTGGGGATAATTTCACACGAGTTGCCATATCGATCAAGGTGTTCAGCTGACCGGTACGGAGCCAACAAAGCACCATTTGGGATTGCTCTTGTGCCGAGAGTTCCGCAAAGGGGATTTTCGCCCATGCTTTCAGTGTATCGCTGTAGCGTTTTTCCGAGAGTGCTTGCAGCCCATCCATGCGATGGAACAATTTTTGTCCGGCGGGTCCTTCTAATTTCTCGGCCAGATATTTAGCTTCGGTGTATCGCCCCCATTGCTGATAGGTATTGGCAGCAAAGAAAATATCGTCGGGATCAACAAGGTGCGGTTGCCATTGTGCCAGTGCTGCCAAGGTTTGCTCCCGTTTTTTGGCCAACGACCAAGCCAAGACGACTTCCTTCCAACCCGCAGAGGGTTCATCGGGATTGATGGCCTTGGTTAAAGTTTGAGCTGCCTGTTCATATTGTTTTTCAGACAAAAGCAAGCGTCCCTCGGTTTGAAGATAAAGTCGATCGTTCGCTAAATTGGCATCGAATTTCTTGGCTTGTTCCAGCGCTTTTCGGGCAAGGGCCGATTTGTTATTGAGCAAGGCTCCCCGTGCCAACATCAGATGAGCCTCGGCTTTTGCGGGTTCATCCTCACTTTTGAAAATCGGCTCCAGAATTTTTTCGAGCTGTGAGGTTTCTTGATAATTCAACAGGGCCTCGCCATACTCGAAAATGATCTCGAAATCATCGGGCTTTTGCTTCGTCAGTTCGCCATAGAAACGATGAACGCGCTTGGGTTCGCGACTGCTCTGGGCCGCCAAGCGAAGGAGTTCTCTATTCTTGGGGTAAAATTTCACGGCTTGATCTATCACCTGAGAGGCATCATCGATTCTTTCCGAGAGCATCAACAATTCCACAAGGGCCATACTGGCTCGAAGGTCTTTGGGGTTTTTCTTCAACAGATTTTGCAAAGCGTCAATGTCGGGGGCATAAGCATTCGGTTGATCCTTCGAGTCGAGCGGACGAACCGCAAAATAAACTCGGTAGCTACTCGAAATTTCCTCTTGCCACAAGCGAAAGGCCTCGAAATCCGCAGGCTCAACAAGAGTGCGATCGAGTTGAGTTTTCATAGTGATCGTCAGCGTTCGTTCACTCTGCAACACTTCACGGGCAAAGCTCCCCCAAAGGGACTTAAACGAAACCGACTCGATTTGTTGAGTGAACCGTCGGCCCGGTGGAAGCTGAATTTTGTAGGTGTGTTCCGAGTAAAAGGGGACTTCTAAATCAATCGGCGTTTTTCGATCCATATCCACAGAGACGGAAAGAATTCGCGCCCAAACGGGGCTATCCGTAATGCTCCCCTCGGGGGGATTCCCCGAAACATGCCCAAAAATTTTGAAGACGGACTTAGCTTCGACGGGAACATTAATGTCCTCGAGCTTGGCCTCATCGATTTCCAACTGCACCAATTGGGATCGGGGCGCTGCATCTTGCAACTCACTGGTATAAGATCGGCGCCGCTGCCCCGAGGGAACCCCGTACCAATCATCGCGTCTTTCATAGGCTGCTAAGCCAATAAACTTCATGGTGCGGGTATTTGTTGAAGTCCCCTCGTAATCGAGTTCGACCACCGTGTTTTGCAAAATTTGGCACTGCTGCGCCGTGAGCTTCGGGGTCCGACGCAAGGCAATCCCCGTATCCGAAAGAACATAACATACCCGATCGCAATCGACTTCGGGTAAAAGGTTCCAACCTGCGAGATTGACGGTACTATCGACCCAATGTTCTTTCCCATCGGCATAAACAAGTAGGATCGCATGCGTCCCCCAAGGTGAGGGAACTTCCTCCATCACTTGGCCATCTCCTTTCATCCCCAGAGTGACCAAGGCGCTGCGAATCCCAGCTTCCTTCAACAACACTGCCAGAAGTTGGCTGGTATCTTTGCAATCTCCAAAACGATTTTTGACAATCACGCTCGGGGGGTGGGGAATAAAATCATGCTTTTCGCCTGCCGAGACATAACGGATATTCCGCTTCACCCAAGTGGCCAAGGCCGCGGCTTTTTCGGTTTCCGTTTTGAGTCCCTTGGTTTGCTCGGCCACAATCTTCTTAAGGTCTTCGGTGCATTCCCAACAATTAACACGGGTCTTCTTTTTCCATTGGGCCACTTGCTCCCAATCGGTCATGGTAGTCAGGGCGATTCCGGGGCGATTCAATTCCCGTGAGGGAGAACGATCGTACTGTGTGATCTGCGGACGGTTGTTGACTTTCCATTCATATAAAACCCCCTGTTTCCCTGCGGTCACTTGAGGGATAAAAGTTTCTTTTTTCTCTCGGTCGGGATTGATCGGAGCATAAATGAGCTTTTTCTTTTCCGGCATCACCAAGGTCAAATGATCCGCCACAATCGGGTATCGATCATCCCCAAAATAATACCTCTGAAAGAAATAGTCCCCATATTCGGGATGTTTCCCGCGAGTGGTCCACTTCACTTCGATCACATCATTCACATCCACTGCTGGCATGCTGATGATGACTTGTTTATCGGTATCGTAAACCAAAAAATCGGTGCCGGTATCTCGCAATTGAACGTGTTTGGGTTCCACTTCAACGATTTGCCCATTCGGCTTATGAACCCGAGCGATGTGAAGGGTCACTTTTTCATAGGCCGGCGCGTAGACAATCGAACGATGCTCGCCTAGTTGATCGAGTGCCTTTCGAGAATTGATCCGGACGATTTCATGCACGGTGGTTTCAATCGTATTATCTTCCTCTAAGCGATAGGTCGTACCGGCATAAAGATAAACTGCGGGTGCATCATTCAAAAAAGCCTTGGGGATTTTCTCGACCATCTTGGGATCATAAACATAAGGATTCGGTTCCCGAGAATCCCCACGCGGCACAGGCCATTCCCGGGCCAAGGCGGGAACCCCTGCGATCAATAGCAAACAGACCGTAAAAATTTTCTGCATGTCAACCTCGGATAGATATCTGTAAACATTGTAAGATAATTTCGGTACCCGAGTGGGATGTTTCCTTGAACCTAAGCTCCTAATAAAAGGCCATGCGATACCTTTTGAGTTTGCTATTAGTGTTGCTGTGGTATGGGATGAGTTTGGCCCATTACCATGTGGTGTTGCCCGATAAGCCCCTTGCTAAAGTGAATGAAAAAATTACCTTCTCCGTAAAATTTGGCCATCCGTTTGAACATGAATTCCATGTACTTGCTCCCTTGCAATCGATCACTTGGACCGATCCGGAAGGCAAAACTCAAACCTTAGATACATTCGAGAAAGTGTTAGACAAAGAAGGTAAACTCGAAGAAATTAAATTTTCAGTGGCACCGTCCAAACGGGGCGCCTATTTGGTCACGGTCACTTCGCAACCGATTTGGATGGAGGATGAAAAGGTTTTCTATCGCGATGTGGTGCGAGTCTGGGTCATGGTCGAATCCCCCAAAGGATGGAATCGCCCCGAGCGGGCCGACTTTGATATTCTAACACGCCCCTTTGGCATTCGCGCTGGGATGACCTTTCACGGTCAATATGCCATCGAGCCAGAACGTCCGCATCTTGTGGAGTGGGAAAAATACAATGCCACTCCCCCCAAGGAACTCCCGCCCGATGAACACGTTACTTATGCCACGCGAACCGATCGACAGGGGACTTTTTCACTCACATTCACCGAATCGGGTTGGTGGGGAATCACTCTGACAGCGAATCGATCGACCCCCGAAACCCGCGAATACAAAGGGGCCAAATATCCCGTCGTCGATCGGCATACGATCTGGGTTTATGTGGAAGAAAAAATCGTTACCAAACCGGTGAAATGAACCCTCTGCTTGCCGTTCACCTTTCCGATGGAATCCTTCAACCCCTTTGGGTTGGTACGGCGTATATTCCCGCGGTGTTGCTGATCGCTTGGTCGTTATTCCGTCTGCGTGAGGAAGAAATCCCCCGAATCGCGCTCCTCTCGGCTGCGTTCTTTGTGGCTACGCTCATCCACATTAGAACCGGTCCTACTTCGGTCCATCTTCTTTTGAATGGTCCGTTGGGGCTAATACTCGGTCGGCGAGCCGTCATTGCGATTGCTTTGGGTCTGGTTTTACAATGCTTTTTACTCGGTCATGGTGGGGTTTCGACACTGGGGCTGAACCTGTGTATTATTGCGGTTCCTGCCTTGTTTGCCCGTCCCTTGTTTCAGGCACTTAGGTCTTTATCGATCCCGACGGGGCTTTCTGGATTTCTTTTAGGTGCTTGCTGTGTCTCGTTGTCGGCGTTTCTCAATGCCCTCATTTTGGTTTTGGCCGGTATCGAAAGTTTCCAGACCGTTGCTGTATTGGTTCTGTTGGCTCATTTGAGTGTGGCCTTCTTCGAGGGAATTGTGATTGCCGGTCTCGCGAGCTATTTTGCCAAAGTGAAGCCCGAATTTCTTGGGATCAAACCGAAACCACCCCCGCCCGCTGTTT